>JAIXRD010000125.1 GCA_027485365.1 Cryomorphaceae bacterium
ACAGGAGGTTTACCGCGTGTAACGGAGCTCTTCGAAGCACGTAACCCATCGAACCCTGCGGTTGTTTCTGAAATTGACGGAACTGCTGCATACGGTACGATTAAGCGTGGTAACCGAGAGATCATTATTACTTCTAAATTAGGTGAGGTGCGTAAATACCTTGTACCACTTGCGAAGCATATCTTGGTACAACAAAACGATTTCGTTCGTGCAGGTCAACCACTATCTGATGGTGCAATTACACCGAATGATATCCTAAATATTGAAGGACCAACTAAAGTGCAAGAGTACATCGTAAATGAAATCCAAGAGGTTTACCGACTTCAAGGGGTGAAAATTAACGACAAGCATTTTGAAGTAATTGTTCGTCAAATGATGCTTAAAGCAGAGATTGTTGATCCAGGAGATACACGTTTCCTTGAAGGACAATCAATTCATAAAGCAGATATTATGGAAGCGAATGACCAACTTTATGGTATGATGTTCATCAGAGATGCTGGAGATTCTACCGAAGTAGAAAAAGGTCAGTTGATTTCTGTACGTAAATTACGTGATGAAAACTCTAGATTGAAGCGTGAAGATAAACAGCTTATTGAGGCTCGCGAGGCTGAACCAGCTACATCTACACCACTTCTTCAAGGGATCACCAGAGCGTCGCTTCAAACTCAGTCGTTTATTTCAGCAGCTTCCTTCCAGGAAACTACGAAAGTACTTAACGAAGCAGCGATTTCAGGTAAAGAAGATCACCTTCTTGGATTGAAAGAAAATGTAATTGTTGGACATTTAATTCCAGCAGGTACGGGAGTACGTCATTTCCAAAATATGATTGTTGGTTCGAAAGAAGTTTACGAAAAATTAACCGAAGAGAATCAAGCGTAAGACGCCGTTCTTTCAGATATTAAATCCCGCTTCGGCGGGATTTTTTTATGCAATTTTATCCCATTGAGGCTTGTTTTTGAACAAGGTCAACATGTAATTTCTTAAGGTTAAATGCATTGGGTCCGTTAGGCTTGGGTCTTGCTCATAGATACGAAGCGCAGCCTCTCTTGCTACCGTTACCACGTGTTGGTCCCTTGAAAGGTCGGCCATTTTTAAATTTAATGCACCACTTTGCTGCGTTCCTAAAATATCACCAGGACCTCTTAAACTTAAGTCTACTTCGGCAATTTTAAATCCATCTGTGGTTTCAACCATGGTTTCCATCCGCTTTTTAGCCTCTTTAGATAACTCATAGTTGGTCATAAGAATACAATAAGATTTTTCTCCTCCACGTCCTACACGACCGCGTAACTGATGCAATTGCGACAAACCAAATCGTTGGGCACTTTCAATGACCATTACGGTAGCATTTGGGACATTTACCCCAACTTCAATGACCGTGGTGGCGACCATGATGTTTGTTACCCCATCAACAAAGCGCTTCATTTCATATTCCTTGACTTCTGGCTTGAGTTTTCCGTGCACGATACTTACTTGATATTCAGGTAATGGGAATGCACGTGATATGGCTTCAAAGCCGTCTGATAAACTCTTGAAATCTAAGGTTTCACTGTCATCAATTAGCGGGTAAACCACATAAATTTGTCTACCTAACCCAATTTGCTCTCGCATAAAGTTGAACAGCTGTAAGCGATGCGTATCAAAGCGATGAATGGTTTGGATGGGCTTTCTTCCCGGTGGTAGTTCATCAATTACGGAAACATCTAAATCGCCATAAAAGGTCATAGCAAGCGTCCTTGGAATTGGCGTAGCGGTCATTACTAAGACATGTGGTGCCATGGTATTTTTCTTTCTCATCTTTGCACGTTGGGCTACACCAAATCGGTGCTGCTCATCGATCACCACCAGCCCTAAATTCTTAAAAATCACTTCATCCTCTAACAGTGCGTGGGTTCCAATTAAAATGTCAATTTCTCCATTCGCTAATGCTTCAAGCAAGGGTTTTCGTTGCGCACGTTTTACCGACCCAGTGAGTAGCGCACAGCGAATCGGTAAATCTGATAGAAAACTAACGATCGTTTCAAAATGTTGGGCGGATAGAATTTCTGTAGGTGCAAGCAAGGCGGATTGAAATCCATTTCCTTGTGCGATTAACATCGTAATTAAAGCTACTAAGGTCTTTCCAGAACCCACATCCCCTTGAAGCAATCGGTTCATGTGTTGTCCCGTTTGCATATCTTTCCTGATTTCCCGAATTACTCTTTTTTGAGCCTCCGTTAAGTCGAATGGTAATTTATGGTGGTAGAAGTTTGATAAAATATCCCCGGATTTCGAAAATACAAAGCCTTTTTCTGTGCGTTTGCGAACCCCTTTTCTTAGGATCATTTCAAGTTGCAACATGAATAATTCTTCAAAAACGAAGCGTTTTTTTGCTTGCATATATTCCTGTTCTGTGGCGGGTTGATGCAAGTAGGCATAGGCTGTAGCAACATCTATTAATTGCATTTCTTTCCGAATGGATTCAGGAAGCCGGTCTGGAATATTTGAAAGTGAAATCCGTTCAAGTAAGCCATGGATTACTTTTTCAATTCCTCTGGTATGTAGGCCCTTGGCACTTAATTTTTCTGTACTCGGATAAATGGGTTGAAATCCAACAGAACTCGACTCTTCAGTGGGAGCCATTTCTGGATGAGCGATGCTCCAATAATTTCCGTTTAATCGCGGTTTGCCAAATACCCGGTATTTTTTCCCTGGAATTAGTCCGGATTTAATCCATTTCCATCCTTGAAACCAAATGAGTTGAATACTTGCCGTATCGTCGGTGAAACGACATTGTAAGCGTTTTGCACGCCCACCACCCAGTTCTTGCACTTGATCAATATACCCTTCTAATTGAACATACCCGTCTACCAAATGAAGTTGCGCGCATTGATGGATTTGAGAACGGTCGATATACCGAAAGGGAATATGATTTAATAGATCCCAATAGGTTTCTATTTGTAATTCTTTCTTAAGTAATTCTGCCTTTTGAGGACCAATTCCTTTTAAATAAGCAATGGGAGTAAAAAGCGATTCAGACATTCATTTCAGGCTTATTGCCAAACACCCATTTGATTGAATTTTTCGATTCTTTTCGTTATGCGGTCGGATGGATGCATAGGCTCAAGTTCCTTGAGATAAGCAAGGATATTGTTTTTGACTTCGCTAAAGATGGCCTCGTGATTACGATGTGCACCATCAACAGGTTCTTTAATAACATCATCAACCAGTCCAAAACCTTGCATATCCGTGGGAGTTAGTTTAAGTGCGCTGGCCGCTTGCTCCTTGTGTTCCCATGAACGCCATAAGATCGACGAACAACTTTCAGGAGAAATAACAGAATACCACGTATTTTCTAGCATAACTACTTTATCACCAACGCCAATTCCCAAGGCACCACCTGATGCACCTTCCCCGATAATAATGCAAATTACAGGCACAGTTAAGCGCATCATTTCGTAGATGTTTCTCGCAATGGCTTCCCCTTGCCCGCGTTCCTCTGCTTCAAGCCCTGGGAATGCACCCGGTGTATCAATAAAGGTAACGATGGGTTTATTGAATTTCTCAGCAAGTTTCATCAAACGCAAGGCCTTGCGATACCCTTCAGGATTCGGCATCCCGAAGTTTCTGTATTGACGCATTTTAGTATTGATGCCTTTTTGTTGACCAATAAACATAACTGTTTTACCATTAATTGATCCAAAGCCACCAACCATAGCCTTATCATCTTTTACTCCACGATCCCCATGCAATTCAAGAAAATCATTGTCGGTAATGGCGTTAATATAGGCTAAGGTGTACGGACGATCAGGATGCCGTGACAACTGAACCCGTTGCCAAGGCGATAGGGTAGAGAATAAGGTCTGAGCAGTCTCTGTATATTTCTGCTTCAATGCCGCTATGTTATCGGACATGTCCACTTCGGTGGAAATTCCAATCTGTTCCGTTTGCAAGATTTGTTCTTGTAACGCTTGTAACGGGGCTTCAAAATCTAGATATGTACTCATGTTTGATTTACTTGTTGAGACAAAAGTAAAAATTTTAATGCGTTCTTGTATTTTTGTACTAAATGATACTGTTCCCAAATGCAAAAATAAACCTCGGATTGCGAATTCTTCGAAAGCGCGAAGACGGATTTCACGATATAGAATCGATTATGATTCCTGTTCCTATTTATGATATTATTGAACTGAGTGTATCGAAAGAGTTCTCATATAAACAAACAGGCATCGATATACCTTCGGATGGAAGCTTGGGATTAGTTGAACGTGCATACATGCTCATGAAAACCAAGTATGGTATTGGGCCGTTGGCGATTCATTTGCGAAAACAGATTCCGATCGGTGCAGGATTAGGTGGGGGATCTTCAGATGCCGCATTTACCTTAAAGGGCTTGAATGAATGGTTTGATTTAGGGTTGCCTACCGAAACCTTAGAACATTTAGCTGCAGAATTAGGAAGTGATTGCCCCTTTTTTATTG
>JAIXRD010000346.1 GCA_027485365.1 Cryomorphaceae bacterium
AAATGAGTATAATAAAAGCCAAAGGCAGAAATCGTTGGAAGGTTTTCATTATCCTATTCTTCGAATATCTGCACCAATATTATTCAAGCGGATTTCAATGTCTTGATACCCTCGGTCAATTTGATCAATGTTGTGAATAATGCTTTTTCCTTTAGCAGAAAGTGCTGCAATTAACAGTGAAACCCCTGCACGAATATCCGGTGAGGTCATGGAAATTCCTTTGAGTTGATGTTCTCGGTTTAATCCAATTACCGTAGCTCGATGCGGGTCGCAAAGAATAATTTGCGCTCCCATATCTATTAATTTATCGACAAAGAATAACCTGGATTCAAACATCTTTTGATGAATCAATACAGACCCTTTAGCTTGAGTAGCAACAACTAAAATTATAGAAAGTAAATCCGGCGTAAACCCTGGCCATGGCGCATCATAAATTGTTAAAATGGAACCATCGATGAAGGTATCTATTTCATAGTGATCCTGAGCAGGAATATAAATATCATCGCCTCTTCGTTCTAACTTAATACCCAACCTTCTAAATACATTAGGAATAATCCCTAAGTTTTCCCAACTCACATCTTTAATCGTAATTTCAGATTGTGTCATTGCCGCCAATCCAATGAAACTTCCAATTTCAATCATATCGGGAAGAATGCGATGAAAACATCCTTTTAACTCCTTAACCCCCTCGATATGCAATAAATTCGAACCTATCCCTTCGATCTTAGCTCCCATGGAATTAAGCATCTTGCACAATTGCTGAATATAGGGTTCGCATGCAGCATTATAGAAGGTTGTTTTACCTTCAGCCAACACAGCAGCCATTAGAATATTTGCTGTTCCTGTTACAGAAGCCTCGTCAAGGTGAATATATGTTCCTTTTAATTTCTTTGCTTCAATGGAGTAGAAATGTTCTCCAGCATCGTAATTAAATTTTGCACCCAACACAGTAAATCCTTCAAAATGCGTATCCAATCGTCGACGACCAATTTTATCTCCTCCAGGCTTTGGAATAAATCCTTTACCAAACCTTGCCAAAAGTGGACCAACAATCATAATCGAACCACGTAGCGCAGAAGCACGTTTCTTAAAATCTTCGGTTTCCAAATACGCTAAATCAATCTCCTTAGCCTGAAAAATATAGGTGCCTTTTTCCACCTTTTCCACCTTCACCCCCATGGTTTGCAACAGACTTATCAGTTTATTTACATCGATAATGTCAGGAACATTGGAGATGGTTACTTTTTCAGCCGTTAATAAGGGAGCACACAACACTTGTAGTGCCTCATTTTTTGCCCCTTGTGGATGCAATTCGCCTTTTAAAGGTTTACCGCCGTGAATTTCAAAAGATGCCATTACTTTTTAAAATTTTTTTTCTTTTGTTTTTGTTTAAAATTCTTGCTGAACTTTTTGTTATTATTGTTACCAATACCCATAGAACGTAGTAGGACATTAGTATTCATAAGCTCGTCTGGATTTTCTAGTACTAAATCCCCTTTTGAAAGTTCTTTTAATTGATCAGCAATTACATGATTTTCAACGGTGTCGTTGTTATGAGACAAGAATTGCTTTTTCATGAAATTCGCCATGGTATTTTTCAAGTAATCACGTTCATCCTCTTTTGTGATGTCTTTGGCTGATTCTAGAATTTCTTGGGTATACTTACCATAATGACCATATCTAATCTTACTTTTCGGATATGCCATTAACTTAGGCTTTTCTTGAAGTGATTCAGCTTTTGGAATTTCATACGGAGAATCAACTTCCAAATTAAAATCGGACATTACGAAAAGGTGCGTCCATAATTTATGTCGAAAATCATCCACATCACGCAAGTGAGGGTTTAATTGTCCCATCACTTCAATTATGGCTTGTGCTGCGCGGTTACGTACTTTTCTGTCCGAAATTTCCATCGCATGTGCAATCATGTTCTGCACATTACGACCATATTCAGGTAAGATAAGTTTACCGCGTGTTGTATTATATTCCATTAAGATTCGATTTTTGCACCAAGTGCATTCATGTAAATATCGCGTGCTTCATCGATAAAACCAAATGCCTGCAAATCTATTTGCATTTTACCTTTAGTTACGTGCCACAGTAGAATGATATTCGTATCACACGATTTTTTATACTCACTAAATGCATCCCGTTTATCTTCTGGCAAGGTAACCACTACTCTTCCTTGTCCTTCACCAAATAAAAAGGCATCAGCACGGATGTCCATGTCAGTTTCGATATCAAATCCGAGTCCTCGTGGAAAGCCCATTTCTACTAACGTAACGAAAAGACCTCCGTCAGAAACATCATGCGCAGCGTTTATTAAATTTTGGCCGATCAGTTCTTGGATGGTTTGCTGCATATTGAATTCTTCATCCAAATCGAAGCTTGGAACTGGCGAAAGTTTTACACCTTGAATAGAAGCTAAATACTCAGAGGATCCCATATCATCGGAGTAATTCCCAACTAAATAAATTAAATCCCCTTTCTCTTTAAAATCAAGGGTCATTTTCTTATCCTTATCCTCTAAGAGCCCAATCATACCAATGGTTGGCGTAGGAAATACTGGAACTTCTTTTCCTGCGATTACCGATTGATTGTAGAAGGAAACATTACCTCCGGTAACTGGGGTCGAAAATTTGATGCATGCGGCGCTCATTCCTTTGATTGCACCAACAAACTGCCAATAGCTTTCCGGATTGTAAGGATTTCCAAAATTCAAACAATTCGTAACAGCAGATGGAATACCTCCTGAAACCGTAATGTTTCTTGCCGCTTCAGAAACAGCGATCATTGTACCTATTTCAGGATCAGAATTCACGTAGCGTGAATTACAATCTACGGTCATTGCAAGCGCCTTCTTCGTTCCCTTGATAGAAACCACTCCGGCATCTGACGGTGCATTGGTGGACATATTAACAGTACCTACCATGGAATCATATTGCTCATAAACCCATCGCTTTGAGGCAATGTTAGGCAAGCCCAACATTTGATATGCTACCGCCTTAAGGTCTGAAGGAACGGGGATGCTGTCTGGATTGAATTTCTTTGCTTCAGCATAATAAGCCGGTTCAGAATATTCACGCTTATTTTGGGGCGCCCCTCCACCAAGCACTAAGGACTCAGCAGGCACATCACCCACTAATTCACCATGCATGTAATAGCGAATTCTACCGGTATCTGTAACATGACCAATCTCTTCTGCGTGTAAATCCCATTTATCAAAGATGGATTTAACCACGTGTTCCTTTCCTTTTTGAACCACAACCAGCATTCGCTCCTGGGATTCAGAAAGCAAAATTTCATAGGGAAGCATATTTTCTTGTCGGGTTGGAACTTTATCCAAATAAATCTCCATTCCTACACCTCCAGCAGCAGACATTTCTGTGGTAGAGCAAGTAATACCTGCAGCTCCCATGTCTTGCATACCAACGATTGCATCCGTTTGTGACAACTCCATTGTCGCTTCAAGTAATAGCTTCTCCATAAAAGGGTCCCCTACTTGAACAGAAGGCAAGTCATTCGCGGAATCTTCGGTAATATCTTTGGAAGCAAAGGCCGCCCCAGCGATTCCATCTTTACCAGTAGCCGAACCCACAATAAATACAGGGTTACCAGGACCTTTTGCTGTGGCAGAAATAATTCGTTTGGTATCAATAATTCCAGCTGAAAATGCATTCACCAAAGGATTTGTATTGTACGAATCATCAAAAAATACTTCACCTCCAACAATTGGAATTCCAAAGGCATTTCCGTAATCGCCAATTCCTTTAACCACACCTTTAACTAACCATTTGGTTCTGGGCAAATCTAAATTCCCGAAACGTAATGAATTTAATTGCGCAATTGGACGCGCACCCATGGTGAAAATATCTCGATTTATCCCCCCTACTCCTGTTGCCGCTCCTTGATAAGGCTCTAACGCACTTGGGTGATTATGTGATTCGATTTTAAATACGCAACCCAAGCCATCACCAATATCTACTAAACCAGCATTTTCTTCCCCAGCTTTAACCAGCATATGAGGTCCATCTTTGGGTAGTGTTTTTAACCAAAGAATTGAATTTTTATAAGAGCAGTGCTCACTCCACATCACCGAAAAGATAGAAACTTCTGTAAAATTGGGTGTTCGTCCCAATATTGATTTAATTCTTTCAAATTCCTCCGGCAGTAAGCCAAGGTTTTTTGCTGCTTCCAAATCAGCGAGTTG
>JAIXRD010000155.1 GCA_027485365.1 Cryomorphaceae bacterium
GCGAGCGACAGATTATTTACCATCAATTGAACATTACCATCCCACACCAAGGGATTTAATCCATGCTTTTTAGCCAAACGTTGCGCATCATCAATGTGCGCTTTACCCGCATTGTATGAGGCCAGGGTAAACTTAATTCGTTGTTCGTTACTGGGAATACTAGACCATGACGCATATGCATTGTATAAAAGTTTCATACCAGCATTTATCTGCTGTTGAGGGGTAGAAGTAATTGAAACACCGTATTTACGACCTATAATTGGCATGAACTGCATTAATCCAAATGCACCTCCGCCACCTAATGCGCTTGGGTTAAATCTAGATTCTTTGAAAGATATCGCTGCAAGTAATTTCCAGTCCCAGCCGTATTTTTCTGCAGCGGCTTTAAATAAATTATCAAAAGGGGACAAAACACCATTTTTAAAACGAGGTACTAAATACCTTTTCATGTTAATAGGAAGACTAACACCAAAATAAAAGTTTTTTAAAAAGGCAATATCTGCACGATACTCAACACTTCGAATATATCGATCTAGTTTAGTTAAGAATAAACTGTCCGTTGAATGAACCCTGAATTTTGATTGCACGATCATGCGAATATCAGGTATGTTGATGATCTTTGATTTAAATTCATTTAGAAAAACAGCTGGCATCTTATTAACATGCGAATAGGATTCACAAAGCACGGACACCATTTCACTTGAGTTCACAGCTACATTGCGTTGTACGATAGCATAGGATTGTAATTTGCCGTCTGTAATTACCAAAGAATCATGCAAGGATTTGGAAAGATAGAGGTTCCCTTCACCCCGTTCAAACTTATCAGTGATTTCTTTGTCGCTTGAACATAGGATAAGCCGATAAGGCAAACTAACTTCTTCTGAAAATCGATTAAGAAAATCAATGGCATAGCCAATCGTGTCCTTCTCGGTAACTTTAACGAACGATGAATCTCTCACCGCTAGAAAAAGAATGGTATCTTTTGGTGAAATTCGATTTCCTTGATTCTTGATGTTTACTTTAGGGACATTCCTACAACCAAAAAGGAAACCTAAAACAAAAATGAACATGTAAAAATGATAGTTCATACATCACAAATATCTAATAATGTGGTGAGTAAAAAAAATTTAAGGAATTAAACTTTGAGATTAGAAAAAAATATGTAAAATTTAACCTTTCAATATTGAACTTATGAGCGATCAGAATGAAATTTATTCAAAAGTTGTAAGAGCTGGTAAAAGAACCTATTTCTTTGATATCAAAGCAACTAAAGGAAATGACTTATATATCACGCTTACAGAAAGCAAAAAATCCTTCGGTGAGGATGGGGCGGACAACTATCAAAAACATAAAATCTTTTTGTACAAGGAGGATTTTGAAAAGTTTAAAGAAGGTTTAGATGACGTTCTTCTGAAAATAGAAGAGTTAAAAAACAATTAAACTTGTTGATTTAATTTTTCTTTTTATATTTGCTCTCCAATTACGGGAGTTTAGCTCAGTTGGTTTAGAGCATCTGCCTTACAAGCAGAGGGTCGGGGGTTCGAATCCCTCAACTCCCACTCTGATGAAAGCACAGTCGCAAGATGGTGCTTTTTTCGTTTAAGGACGTTTTGAGTTCATTCGAATAAGGACAGAAAAGAAAAAAAGAACCCCCTGAATATAGTGAAGGAGTGCTTTTATCCATTGCACGTCGGGTCAACGGGATCTTTACTCCCTCAGCTCCCACTCTGATGAAAGCACAGTCGCAAGATGGTGCTTTTTTTATTTAAGGACACTAAGCTGGGATGAGTGGACTTTAAGAAAAAGCACAAACTGCACTTAGAGAAGAAATGCTTTCATACACTGCACGTCGAGTAAACGAGTTCAGTAATCCCTCAACCCCCATTCTCATGCAAGGATAATTCGGCAACGGATTATTAAATTTTGTTAATAACTATTCCTCGAAAATTTTGCTTTCCCTGAATTGTTCTTATAAATTTAACAAAATTCTAACCTTAACCTATGAAAAATTTATACTTCAAATTTGGAGTGCTTTGTCTTTTTGTATCACTTGTAATTTCCCGAAATTCAATTGGTTACGCGCAATGTGTGGCACCTACTCCAACAGCAAACAATGCAACGATTACGTGCGGTCAAACGGCCTCACTTTCTGCATCAGGCGGAACTAATTACACCTGGTACTCGAATGCCGCAGGTACAAATCAGGTGGCCACTGGAGCTACTTATACAACCCCTGCGCTATCGAATACCACAACATATTATTTGCAAAATATGACGGGATCTGCTGCCAATGTTTTTAACATTACCTCTTTATCCTCTGTTGGCGCCACGTTTTACGAGCACAACACCTTCACAGGAGATGATCGCGGTGGGATTGCTGTTACTCAACAATACTGTTATGTTACCGGAGATCAGAATACTGCAAGATATGATATGCCGAATTTAACAAATCCTGTTTCTTACACTCGAAGAGATGGAATCGTAAGTGATATGTTTGGTACTGGAACACTTTACACCTTGTGGAATAATTTAAGCAATACTGATCCCATAGGTACTTGTACTCCATTCACGTTGAATGCTATGCGGACGCTAAACAATGACTGCTCATTAGGGAATACTATAATCCCTCTTTCTCAAACTATAGCTATGGGTTCTTTGGGTTCTTGTAACGACATGGCCATCTTCAATGGGGTTGGATTTGTTGTGGTTTATACTGGTAGTGGTGGTAGTCCTGCTAATACGTTCTATCGTATTGATTTGCCTTCAGGTACTGTAACCCAAATGGGAACATATACACTTACTGCTACATTTACGGAGAATTGGTCTAGATGGGGTGTTGCAGAATTTGACGGTGTAAATTACTCTGTTGTATATGTTCAAAACAGTACAACAATAAGCCGAATGAATATGGCTACGGGTACAGTAACCGTTGTTCAATCATTTGCAAGCTTAAGCGATATGGCAAACATCACATATTCTCCATGGAATAGCAGATGGTATTATCACCATGAAGGTGGAAGCCAGTGGGGAGGTTCTGATGAAAGCATTGGTTACTTGTCAGGGACACACAATAGCGTTGCAGCTAATGCTTGCTTCTCTCCACTTGTTCCCGTTACGGTAACTGTGAATTCAAACATTACACCCCCTACTGCAGCGCCTGCAACAATTAATTGTGGTCAAACTGCTAATCTAACAGCTTTAGGCGGAAGTGGTGGTTCGTATACTTGGTATTCGGATCCTGCAGGAACGCAAGTGCTAGGATCAGGTTCCACATTCACTACGCCTTCACTAGGTGTAACAACAACTTATTATGTTGCATCTACCAGCGGGCAAGGAGCAGGTTCTACTTTTACCTTTTCTAATGCAAGTGCTACTGGGCCTAACGGTCCAACACAAGCTCAAATAACTGCAGCTTATGCCGGATCAAGTTTAGCTAATAATGTCACTATAAACACGCAAGGCATTCAGGAGTGGGTTGTTCCGATGTCAGGTACTTATCAAATTCAAGCCAATGGTGCTCAAGGTGGTGGTAATGGTGGACTTGGTGCTCGTATGCAGGGAGAATTTAGTTTAACCCAAGGACAAAAATTATTTATAGTTGTTGGTCAACAAGGTAATGGACCAGTAGATGCTAATGCCTGTGGTGGTGGTGGTGGATCCTTTGTTACTACAGGAGTAGGTTCATACACTACTTCTACTGCCCTATTAGTTGCGGGCGGCGGTAGTGGACAAAGTCCTCAAGTTGGGAACCCTGGCTTAACTACGAATAATGGAGGGCAAGGTGAAAATTGTCAGCCTGGAGGTACTGGAGGTAACGGTGGAGCTGATGCATCAGGATGCGGAAGTGGTGCAGGTGGTGCAGGTGGGTTTTTAAGCGATGGCGCATCTGGTGGTTCATGGGGATCTCAACGAGGCTTTGGTTTCATTTCTGGAGCGGCCGTTGGTGGAAGTTCAAGTTCTGGTTCACGTGAAGGTGGATTCGGTGGTGGTGCAGGAACACACTCTAACAATACTGGTGGAGGTGCTGGTGGAGGATATTCAGGTGGTTCAGCCCCATATCATGGCTCTAATTTTGAAGGCGGCGGCGGCGGTTCATTTAACAGTGGAACAAATCAAGTGAATACACAAGGAATCAATGCTGGAAACGGAAGTGTAATTATTACATCGATGACCCCAATGTGTGCGTCCGCTACTGTACCTGTAACGGTAAACCTTCCTGCTTCACCAACAGCCAGCGGTGCTACGATCACATGCGGTCAAACTGCGGTGCTAACAGCCTCAGGCGGTGGACTAAATAACTATGTATGGTATTCAAATGCAATCGGAACTAATCAGATAGGAACCGGTGCAACATATACTACACCTTCCCTAAGTATGTCTACAACATATTATGTAGCTTCAGGAATTGTTTCAAATTCTCAGCCAGTGAGTTTTGCTTACACAGGAAGCACTCAGACATATACAGTTCCAGCTGGAGTAACCTCAATTACTGTTGATGCGAATGGCGCTGGTGGTGGTGTTTATCTAGGTGGTGTAGGAACAGCGGGAGCAGGAGGTAAAATGATTGCTACGATTCCTGTAACTCCGGGACAAGTATTAACGGTTGTAGTTGGTGGTGCCGGAGGTAACAGTCAATATAACCGAAGCGGTAGTGGCGGTGGAGGTTTTTCAGGCGTTTTAGATGCCGCCAATAATCATTTGGTTTCAGCTGGTGGTGGTGGTGGTGCCGCAGGTAACGAAGGCTGTCCACAAGTTGGAAATGGTGGAAATGGTGGTGCGGCTGCTGGAACTGCAGGATCTTGCGGACTCGGTGGCGCAGCTGGAACGAATGCGGCAGCCCCTACTGGAGGAGCAGGAGGTACCGGTAGTATTCCAGGTATTGCAGGAAATGCTGCAGGTGGAGGAATAGGTGGTGCAACACCAAACGACTTCGGAACTGGTGGTGGTGGTGGTGGTTACGGTGTAACTGCGGCTGCATCTCAATATGGTTCATGTGGAGGTACTTCTGGTGCTGGTGGATTTGGTGGCGGTGGTTCAGGTGGTACCGGTGGTTGTGGCGGAACGCAAGAACGTCTTTCAGGCGGCGGCGGCGGTGGTGGTGGCTACACAGGTGGTGGTGGTGGAACATCTACCCCGGGTTGTGCAAGCTGCGGCGGCGGCGGCGGTGGCGGCGGTAGCAATTTCGCTATTGCAACGGCCTCAAATATTACAAGTACCTTAGGTGGCGGAGCGGCATCTCAAGCGAATGGTACAGTAGTAATCACCCCGATCAACGCAAGTTGTCAATCTGCCCTTGTTCCAGTACTTGTTACTGTTAACAGCAACATTACTCAACCAACAGCTCCGGGCACTTCAATCGCATGTGGACAAACAGCTACGTTAACTGCTACAGGTGGTTCTGGAACTGGATATACATGGTATACCGATTCTACTGGTTCTACAGCTTTGGCTACAGGAGCAAACTACACTACTCCTTCATTAGGAATCACTACAACCTATTATGTAGCATCTACTACGGGTGCTGCTCCTGGGTCTGTGTATACTTTTACTAATGCAGGTTCAACAGGTCCGAATGGTCCTACACAAGCTCAAGTGAATTCTGCGTATTCAGCAACTAACTTAGCAAACAACGTAACCATTAATACTCAAGGGATTCAAGAATGGGTAGTTCCTCAGGCAGGTACATACCAAATTCAAGTCAATGGAGCTCAAGGCGGTGGAAATGGCGGACTTGGTGCACGAATGCAAGGTGAATTTAATTTAACTGCAGGACAAAAATTATTTATCGCAGTTGGACAACAAGGTAATGGTCCTGTAGGAGCTGGAGCTTGTGGAGGTGGCGGTGGTTCATTTGTTACTACTGGTAATGCTACATATACTTCTTCAACCCCATTAATTATTGCTGGTGGCGGTGGCGGTCAAAGTCCACAAGTTGGGAACCCAGGATTAATAACAACAAACGGAGGTCAAGGCGAAGGATGCCAACCCGGAGGTACAGGTGGTAATGGAGGGGCTGATGCATCAGGTTGTGGAAGCGGTGCTGGTGGTGCAGGTGGATTCTTAACGGATGGAGCTTCAGCAGGTTCTTGGGGTTACCAACGAGGTTTTGGGTTCTTATCCGGTGCTGCTCTTGGTGGACAATCAGGATCTGGTGCACGTGAAGGAGGATTTGGTGGTGGTGCTGGAACTCACGAGAATAATACTGGCGGTGGTGCTGGTGGTGGTTATTCAGGAGGTTCTGCATCAAACCATGGTGCGAATTTTGAAGGCGGTGGCGGTGGTTCCTACAATAACGGAACGAACCAAGTAAATACGCAAGGAATCAATGTTGGTAACGGATCAGTAGTGATTACTCCTATGACGCCTTCTTGTGCATCTAGCCTAGTTCCTGTTACAGTTACTGTGAATCCTATTTCATTACCAACTGCAACTGGTGCAACTGTTGGATGTGGACAAACTGCTACGTTAACAGCTACCGGAAACGGAACCTTATATTGGTACTCAAATGCAGCAGGTACAACGCAGGTTGCTACAGGTGGTTCATTTACAACCCCTGCCCTATCTGCAACAACAACTTACTATGTTAGTGCAGCCACGGGTGTTTGTGCCGCTCAAAATACACCAGTTACTGTAACAGTAAATGGATTGGCTGCACCTACTGTATCAGGAAATATTAATTTCTGTGGTAACAACAATGCAACAACAACACTTACGGCCTCAGGAAGCCCAAGTGGATATTCATGGTGGTCCAATGCGAATGGTACGGGATTCTTAGGGAACAGTGCTTCATTTACTACACCAACATTGAATACCACAACTACATATTACGTTCAGTCATCAACACCTCAAGGTGGTTCACAAACATTTAACTACACGGGTGCTGTTCAATCATTTACCGCACCTGTTTCTGGAGCATATACCTTAGAGGTTTGGGGAGCGAAAGGAGGTGGTGGCGCAAACTGCTACGGTGTAGGTGGTAAAGGAGGTTATTCTAAAGGAAATATTGTCTTGAATGCCGGTCAAACCATTTATGTGGCTGTTGGTCAGCAAGGCTTCCAATCCTCAACTTTAACTTCATTTAATGGCGGTGGATCAGGAAATCCACAAGGAGGAGATAATGGCTACACTGGAGGTGGCGCAACACACATAGCTACTGCTAATGGAACGCTTTCTAGTCTTTCTGGAAACCAAAACTCGGTGCTTCTTGTTGCCGGCGGCGGTGGCGCAGCTGCTGGTGGTACTTGTGTTTGTCAATACCAAGGTGATGGTGGAGCTGGAGGAGGCACAACCGGTGTTTCCGGTGTATGTTCCGCTAATGATTGCGGTTACCGTCCTGCCGGAACTGGTGGTTCTCAAATCGCAGGAGGAACAGGTCAAACCGAAGCAATAGCAGCCTCTTTTGGACAAGGTGCATCTGCATCCTCGTTAACTAACGACTGTATCCAAGGCGGCGGCGGTGGTGGTGGCTGGTACGGTGGTGGCGCTGGAGGTCAAGCCGGCGGCGGCGGTGGCGGTGGTTCAGGTTACTTGAACCCTACCCTAACAGCTACACAAATCCTTGACGGTAATTCAGTTATGCCTGATACCTTAGGAAATAACATGACAGGAAATAATGGAAATGGTGTTGCTAAAATTACATGGCAAGGAACTGGCTGTACTTCAGCGGTTGTACCAGTGGTTGTTAGCGTAGGACAAGCACCTACCGTTTCTGGAGGAAATAATCAATCTGTATGTGCTGGAAACAGTGTAACATTAAGTGGTAGTGGAGCCGCTACATATACTTGGAATAATAATGTTCAAGATGGTGTGGCATTTACTCCAGTTACAACACAAACCTATGCTGTGATTGGAACAGCAGCAAATGGCTGTAGTGATACTGCAACGGTTACCGTTACTGTAAATGCTGCACCGGATGTTAATGCAGGACAGGACCAAAGCGTGTGTTCGGGTACTTCTGTAACTTTAAATGGTGCAGGTGCAACGAACTACACGTGGAACAATAACGTTCAGAACGGGGTCCCTTTTACTCCAACGGTTACTCAAACCTACACGTTAACAGGTACAAATGCGGTAGGATGTTCGGCAACAGACCAAGTAACGGTGACGGTTAACCAAGCACCTTCTGTTTCATTAGGACCGGATACGGTAGTTTGCGAGAATAACTTCCCATATCAAATCACAGCAACCGGAACACCTGGAGCAACTTATACGTGGGATAATGGAGCAACGGGTAATCCAATCTCTGTAGCTACTGCTGGTGCATACACGGTTACGGCAACAAACAACAGCGGATGTACTTCAACCGATGTTATTGTTGTTGAATCTGACCCTTGTGCTGGAATTATTGAGCAAGGGATGAGTATCGTACTTTATCCGAATCCGTTCAATGAAAACGTTCAAATCACTTCCACTGAATCTATCGATGCACAACTTGAGGTGTATGGTTCAGATGGACGAATCGTTTATACGACTCGTATGAACGGACAACACGCAACACTTAGTCTAGCTAACGTGGCGCGTGGAAACTACATGGTGAAAATCGTACATAACGGTACAACCCATGTAACTAAACTTGTTAAACAGTAAACCTA
>JAIXRD010000221.1 GCA_027485365.1 Cryomorphaceae bacterium
CTGAAAATCTGATAAAAAATCAACGGTGTTTAATCCATTTATATCAAGCGGGAAAAAGGCTTCTGTTTTACGTTGGATTGCATAAATCCCCATAGATGTGGGCAATTTATGATAATTATAATTAAATAAATAGGTATAAACGGCAAGTTGTAGGGCGTGCTTACAACCCTTAAAAGATTCTTCAACGGTGTCCTTGCGTTTATACGTTACGTCTTCCGTTTTAACTTTACCACTCTTATAATCAACCAATCGATATGACTCCCCAATCCTATCAATTCTGTCCACAAAGCCTATCCATTGTACGACCTTTTCTTCTTCACCAATCATTAAGGTCATGGAGGCCGTTAGTTTTGCTTCTACGCGATGTATATAAACCGGTTCCGCTTGGTTTTTAATATACGCTATGTCGTTCTTTAATAAGTTTATTGTTAATTCTTTAGCTACATTATACGTCAGCCAGTTTTTACCGGATTCAATCAGTTTCTCGTCGTTATTTAAAAAAGACAAAAACTCTTCTTTCAATATTGTAGGGGCAAATAACAACATGTTTTCTACATCCTGAACCGAAATTGCAGGCGGCGCAGGGCTAACGGGTTCTCCATGTTTGTCTACTTCAACAAATGGGGTGAAGAGTTTTTCAAGGGTATTGTGTATAAATCTACCCCTGCTGCTAGTTTCAAGCTCTTCCTCAACGGAATACTCTTCTCCAAACTCCGCTAAATAGCGATAATAAAAGTCAAGCGGACAGGTTAAATACTTACCAATCGCACTTGCTGAAATGTATTTTGAAAAATAATTTTCAAGTAAGAAATGAACTTGCGGGCGTTTTACAACAACGGCGGAATCAAATTCATTGTTTTCCGGAAAAGCCGTTGTATAAAAGAGTTTTTGTATGGAACAATTTACATTAACGCGTGCTAATTCCATTTCAAGTTGAGCTAAATATCGGCTTGGTTCCGATGAGCCTAAGGAATCATTGGATATTCCATACGTAATAATCACATCTTCAGCGGTATGCAATAAGCGATAAAAATGATGAGCAAAAAGTCCTTGTTTCTCTCTGGCTGTAGGCAATCCCAAACCTCTACGAAGGTCCATTGGAATAATTGAATCAATTGGATTGGTTGGTGGAAGCATTCCCTCATTCATCCCAAGCACAATTAAGTGTTTAAAATCTAACATTCGGCTTTCGAGAAGTCCCATAATTTGAAGCCCTTGTGTTGGGTTTCCATGAAATGCGATGGCTTTCTTGCTCCAGTGTTGATTAAAAAATGTTCTGAATGTTTTAATATTCATTGGCGGTAAACCCTCTGAAGCGAGTACTGACATGGTTACGAGCGCCTCTTGAAAAACAACTATTTGTTGATGCTCTAACTCAAATCCTTGCTGCATTTGTTGTTCTAATAAGCTCATCAACTGTTGCATTAACGTTATGCCAACTTGATAATTTGAATTCCATGATGTAAACGCGATCGCCGTTAGTTCATCTAACAATGGATTGAATGCTAAGCGTTCCGTATTCTGAAACACTTTGTTTTGTTGGATCGTTTTACGCTCCCATTCATTAATCTTATTGATCGTTGGTTTATCTAACCATACCGATATTAAGGGATGCTGAAATAAAAGCATCAAATCTTTATAATATGCCGCCTTTGTATTAAATCTAATGTGGTTTTCTTGAATTGAAAAGAGTAAATCAATCAAGGACTTTATGGATGTTTGTTTTAAGGGTAATCCAATGGTTATGTTTGCTCGTTCAACGCTTGCAGGGATATTTTTCATTAACGGAACAATGAGCGTTTCATCGGCCAATAACACCAAGGTTTCGTTGAGTTCAGCTTCTGTTTTATTCGCCAATTCCGTAGCTGCTAACTTCACTTGCCCGGTAATTTGAGAACATGCGACAACGCGTATATTCATTGCCTTTTCCAATAAGCTGTTATTCGTAAAAGGCGTCTCTTTTAATCCAAAAAAGGACATGTTCTTTCGAATAAAGGTTCCCGCTTCATGCAGGGGATTATTTAAATAATAGGCATCTGCATCTACCCAATATGTTGCTTGTTTTCTCTGTTTTAATGCATTAATCAAAGTGAGTTCACCTAGCGACAAGGCATTAAACCCTATAAAATAATAGTGTTTATCCTCTGTAATTAAGTCCGTGGTGTGTTCAGCAAGATGCTTAAGGGCTTGTCCAGAAGTTGATTTATTTAGGGAGTTCAAGGCCTTGTTAAACGCCTGATGAATCGCTGGGAGTTCGTCCCAAAACTCCATAAACTTACGTTGGCTTTCCGAAAGCTCTTGAGATTCTTCAAGGTTCCAACTTTCCAACTCTTTGATTGCGATTAAATTTAAAAAGACTTGATTCGCATTTAGCAAATACCGATTTATATCTTCAAAATCATCTATCAACATTGGGCCCCAATTCAAAAACTCCTCAAACGACAAGCTTTTGAACTTTTCCGTTTCTTTAATCACCTTAAATAATAAGAATAATTGTCTTGTTTTATCAATGATGGGTAGGTCATTCCAACGTGAAGTAAACTCTTCAATGGTATAAACTGTGGGCAGAAAAATCGGTTTTTTATATGCCTTAGCTAAGGCCTCCAAGACATACTTTTTAGCACGCTTTGATGGGATAATAAGGACATAACTAGCGCTGTCAGCGTGAAGTTTTACCAATTCTGTAGCGCATTGTTGAATAAAAGTTTTCATATTAAATCAGTAGATATAGCCAATAAAAATTAATGTGATCCAGGAACGAGACAAATCCAAATGCATAACGGTTCTTTCCGCGCAATACGGTTTACTCATTCAAGGAGTATATTATTGAAAAAGCGTCGCGGCCGGTCAGAGTTCATAAATTTATTTCCTCCAGAGCAGCTTGCAACTAAAACATAGGTTTCATTTATTAATATTCTTGTCCATTTTAACCCTTCAGGATAAGCATCACTTAACCCTTGAGTAAATTCAGTACCGTCATCTAACACTCCGAAAACATAGGGGCTTTGGGGTGGGCTTGCGATTAGAATTTCAGAATACTCCAATAATGAAAGGCTTGTGTCGCGTTCAAAATACCTAACCTCATAGGTGTTACCTTGACCCAATTCTTTATACGTTAAAATGGTCTCGGCTTCTGTTGCGCTTTGTGTTTCTCTGGGACGACCAGGCACAGAAAACTTAATCCATGAGTTTCTAAGTTCGTGAGAAAACTCATACGAACGCATTGATTTTATTTTTCGTTCCGAGGCGGAAGGGGTATCCCCTTTAGTCAGTTGAATTGGCCTTAATTTATATCCTTTTTCGCGCAAAAGACTTAACAAGCCCTTCTCTCCATATAGGTGCCCTGCGCCAACAGCAAAAAATACGGGGCCATCCATACAGTAACGCGCTATATTTGCCGCGATGGCGATATTTCTGTTTTCAATAAGCTTAATGTATGCTTCTTTATTGCCCGATAAACCGCCTTTAATCAGGCGATCAATAAGATCTATTCGGCCGTCTAGGTAAAGTTCATGCAAAACTTGTTTATCGGAGAGCGCTAAAGAAATGTTGTTTTCCTTTTCTACATATGGTATTTCTTCAATCGCTTTTGTTTGTTGAGCAATCGATTCTAAGGCAATTATTTCTTTATTAAGAAGTTCCGCTTTTTCTTGAAACCACGCATCCATAAACTGAGGCATTCCATCTTCATTTCCATAATAAGTAACGGTCGGTTCTTCATTTGAGGTATACAATTTACCGCGTTTATCAAGTAAAAGTAAGGACCTGTTAGGTATCGGGTCCTTATCCATGAATAAATCAAAAACATTCACTTCAACCGCCAGTTTTTTGGAACTTAAAAACGACTCGTAAACGGAATCGGGAAATTCAAAAAGTCTTTTATCGTTTGAGTGTAGCGTGCCAAACAAATATGAAATCCCATTTTGTGAACTAATTTCCCACAATAAATTCCCTTTCACATTATAGGATTGTGAACAAAGGGTTAGGCTTATTCCTAGAATAAGCATGGTGTGGAAATACTTCATTGGTTAATTTATCAAATTATTTATGTGATTGGTTGCAAACGCATAGGGGAAAAATGCCAAGGACGGGGCCGGGTTTGTAACGATTAGTTTGCCCTTATATCCTTTGAATATGGATCCATGCGTCGCTTCTACTCCCATTGCAAAAGCAGCATTAATCGTCAACGAGTTATAGGCCTCTTCAGGTGTTAACTTCATTTTTATACATGCTAAAGACCAAACAAAAAACAAATTTGACGTAGGCGATGACCCTGGATTAAAGTCACTGGCCAAGGCAATAGGAATCCCCTCATTAATTAAATCCCTCGCGGGGGAAAATGGGATGTTTAAATAGAATGAACATGCTGGAAGTAACGTTGCGATTGTTTTTCCTGCTTTCAAAGCAACGATATCTTTCACGTCCAACACCTCTAAATGATCAACGGATAGTGCATTGTTTTTTACCGCCTCTTCAATCCCCCCTATGGCAGTGAATTGATTCACATGTACTTTTAACTTCAGGTGCGAACCTTGAATCGCTTGAGCAATTAATTCAATATCAACCGCATCAAAATAACCGGTTTCGCAAAATAGATCGATATAATCTGCCAAACCTTCCGATATTACGTTTGGAATCCACTGATGCACTACCGCTTGCATAAAACCCTGTTTGTTTGATTTATACTCCTCAGGGAGGGCATGGGCAGCTAAAAACGTGGTTTTAATTGGAATATCAAGATGTGCTTTGATTCGATTAATCACCCGCAACATCTTCAATTCATCGGATAGCGTGAGTCCATAACCGCTTTTAATCTCTAGTGCTCCTGTTCCGCCAGCTATTAATGCTTGTACTCTAGGAAGTGAAATTTCAAAAAGCTCATCTTCAGAAAGTGCTTGCACATGTCGCGCACTATTCAATATTCCCCCACCCTTTGCTGCAATTTCTTGATAACTTAACCCTTTAATTTTATCTACAAATTCCGTTTCCCTCGGCCTAGCAAATACTGCATGTGTATGA
Source organism: Cryomorphaceae bacterium (assembly GCA_027485365.1). Taxonomy (GTDB): domain Bacteria; phylum Bacteroidota; class Bacteroidia; order Flavobacteriales_D; family Crocinitomicaceae; genus UBA952. The sequence continues at coordinate 5,020 of JAIXRD010000221.1, forward strand.
GAATCACAAAATGCGGGTAAGACAAAACGGCCCGACATATCAATTAGGTCATGGGCATGATATAACGCGCTGTCAAAAGAATCCATGTTTCCAAAATCAATCACCGTGTTATCCTCTATGACCAAAAATGAATTAGATATTGAAGGGACAGTTTGAAATTCAATTCCTGTGAGCGGAGTTAAGGAGGGGGGCCTAACTTGAACCAATTCCTTAATATTTATATACACCTGTTTTGTCATCACAATCAAAGGTAATATTAATAGCATAAGGATGGGATAGCGCCTTAGAAAATACCGTTAAAAAGCAATTAATAAGGATGAATGAGAGGAAGGGTAAAAGCAACAACGAAATCAATGCGAAGAAAAGAACAAGATATTTAAAGCCGTTCTCTCTGGCTCCAATGCTAACACTGGTTTTTAGTACCCCGGGCCGGAATCGAACCGGCACTCCCGAAAGAACAGGATTTTGAATCCAGCGCGTCTACCAGTTCCGCCACCGGGGCCTCATAATGAGGTGACAAATATACAATAATTCTAAGAAATAAAAAGACCTATCTAAGGAGAGTCAATGAAGAAAACTGATTACACCACGTGCCATTTTCATCTTTAGCCGTAAAATAATACTGATAAGTACCCGCGGGAGCAGGATCACCATTTAGTAAAGAACCATTCCATTTGAAGTTAGGATCTGTGGAGGAATAAACAAGTTTATTTGCCGCATCCAAAACGACCACATTAAAATCTGTTAATCCCTCAGCATTTAACGTTAACACATCATTTATTCCATCGCCATTCGGAGTAATGGCATTCGGCATTACGAAGGCCTTGGCTTGAGGTTTCTCTGGTGTTTGTTCAATCGCGTTTTCCTTCTTAGAAATCAGCGCGGTATTTGAGGTGTTTTGTAAAGCCGAAAGACCTGGGGTGCTAATCTCTGTTGAAGTTTGTTCTTGATTGTCTTGTAAATAGACGAGTTCGTGGGTTGGTAAATCAAGAATATCTATTGGTTTTTCATCTACAACCGTCCCAAAGCCACAATACATTATGTGCTCGGTAGTATCTGGTTCAACAAGAGCATACGCTGTGCCTCCGTTGGAGTTTATAACATTTTTATCTGTTTTTACAGGTTCATTTACGGTAGTTTTTACCTCCTGTTTCTTAGCTGATACATTCGCAACGTCTTTTTTTGAAGTCGTAAAATAGAACAATCCTGCCGTGATGGCAACTAAGCTCGAAGCAATACCAATCCAAGCGCCAAAACCAAGACCGGCGCCTCCGGAAGAAAGGCCCGCTTGTGCAGAAACGCTTTTCCACAAGGCTGGGTTAACTGGCAATTCATGGTTGCCTAGTTTTTCTTTCAATACCGATTCAAAGGTCTCTTTTTCCATATTATCTTTCTTCTATACGTTGTCTTAAGTAAGCTCTAGCTCTTAAATATTGGGATTTTGATGTGCTTTCGGAAATATTCAGTTGTTCAGCAATTTCTTGATGCGAATACCCTTCGATGGCAAACAAATTAAAAACTACACGATACCCAGCCGGCATTTTTTGAATCAAAGCAATCAAATCTTCTGCCATTAATTGAGAAGAGATTTCTTCTTTTACCTCAATGCGATACGACACATCATCTATGTTTTTATCGGTAACGAAGCGCTGATTCTTTCGAAGTTGATCAAGACAACTATTTACCATAATCCTTCGGATCCAACCTTCGAGCGGACCTTCCGCTTTAAAGTCGGATAGTTTATTAAACACCTTAACCATGCCTATCTGAAACACATCCTCTGTTTCTGATTGGTCTTTCATGTACCGTGCACAAACAGCCAACATTTTAGGAGCAAACTTGTCAAACAACGCTTTTTGAGCCCTTGGTTTCCCTTTCAAACATTCTTGCACAAGTAACGCATCTTCCATGGGCTCGCGACTATTGACTATTTTTGAAGAATAAAGGTTGCATAGACATGGGAAAGGTACATATTTTAATTTTGTTTGTTTTTAATTCTTGGCTCGTCAGTTCGGTTGGTTGGGGGCAAGAAAATCCGGACATTCGATATCATGCAGTGCTGCAACTAAACGATCGAAGAGCCATTCCTTTTGAAGTAACGTATGCCGCGGGTAAACAACCGAAACTTTCAATACAAAATGGGGATGAACGCATCGATTTACGCTTTTTAGTGGAAAAAAACGATACTATTTACATGGAATTCCCTGAAATTGCGGGGAAAATCAACTTTCATAAGCAAACCTTAAGCGGACGATGGATCAATTTAAATAAATTGAATTCCACTTCATTTCCCTTCATGTTTTATCCCGTTGCGGAAGGTATAAATCCACGATTTGATTTACCCTTAGACCTCGTTGGTCCGAGGTTCGAAGGAACCTATGATGTGATTTTTACGGATTCCGAAGGCGACGCTCAGGCGATTGGAATATTTAAACAACAAGGCAGTCAAATAGACGGGACATTCCGCACAGAAACTGGCGATTACCGGTATTTATCTGGCGGGGTTTTTAATGGGGAGATGAAGCTTAGCTGCTTTGATGGGGTACATGCCTTTTTATTCGAAGCAACAATGGATGCAGATGACTCTACCGTAATGCGTGGAAACTTCTATTCAGGAAGTAAATATCATGCAACGTGGACCGGCGTATTAAACCCCAACGCCACCCAAACGGCGCCCAACGCCATAAGCTGGCCGACCGAGCCCTTTGCTGCATTGAATATTACCATAAAATCCAACCGAGGAAAAGAAAAGACCCTAGACACCAAATTCTTTCGTGGAAAACCAACCGTAATTCAACTTATGGGGACGTGGTGTCCGAATTGCCTGGATGAAAGTAAATATTTCATTGAATTAAGTCAAAAAAGCACTTTTAAGGACATTCGTTTTATTGGAATTGGGTTTGAAAATGGCAACTCAGATAAAGACCGCATTGCACGGTTGAAGAAATATCACAAAAAAATGGGATTTACTTATCCCCTATACTTAGGTGGTGGAGCTTCTACTAAGGATGCGCATGCTGTTTTTAATCAGCTGAATGGCGTTTTCTCTTTTCCAACCACTATTTTTCTTGATAAAAAAGGCCGAATTGTCCAGGTGAATTCGGGATTTGATGGCCCAGCCACCGGTATTTTTTATACATCGCTGCAAGAAGAAACAGAACGTTTGTTGTTTAAATTACTCCAAGCGGATGAATAGCATATATATTCTAATTCCTACCTTTGAACAAAAAGAAGTAGTATGTGGTCAATGACGGGTTTTGGAAAAAGTAGCGGGGTGTTTGAAGGAAAGAAGCGATCTATTGAAATCCGCTCATTAAATGGAAAAGGCTTAGACCTAACCGTAAAAGTTCCTTCTGCTTTCCGCAGCATTGAATCAATTATTAGAACTGAAATCGGACAATCCTTAGAGCGCGGTAAAATTGATGTGGGGTTATACCTTGAAGACAACCCAAACACAAAAATCAGTAATGTGGATTTTGCCCTTGCAAAAGCATATATAGCGGACATTAAACACCTACTAAGCGAAGAATCGCTTGAGCCCGCGGAATGGGTAGGAACGCTTACCGCATTACCGGGTGTAATTAAACAACCCTCGGATGAGATTTCGGCAGGTGAACAAGAGTTTATACTCAATTTATTACGAGAGGCTATTCAATCAACGCTAGGATTTAGAAAGACAGAGGGCAAGACCCTAATGGATGATTTAGAATCTTCATTACTTCAAATTGAAACCTTGGTATCACAACTTGAGCCCTTTGAAAAAGAACGGATATTGTCGGCTAGAACACGATTAGAACAGGCAGTAAAAGAAATCGCTAACCAAGACATTCAAAGCAGAGTAGAGCAAGAGCTCTTGTTTTATATGGATAAGCTTGATGTTTCAGAGGAAAAAATCAGATTGAGAAGTCACATCACTTATTTTAGAGAAACCATGGCGTCCAATGAATCAAGCGGAAAAAAACTTGGTTTTATTGTACAGGAAATGGGAAGAGAAATCAACACCTTGGGCAGTAAAAGTAATCATGCGATGATGCAGCGAATGATTGTGGAAATTAAAAATCACCTAGAAAAAATCAAAGAACAAGTTCAAAATGTCCTCTAATCCCTTGCGCCTTGGAAAGTCAATTATAGTATCTGCCCCATCCGGCGCAGGAAAAACTACCATTGTGCACCGATTGATGACAGAAATACCGGCATTGGCCTTCTCGATTTCCGCATGCTCCAGAAGTGCACGGCCGATGGAAAAAGAGGGTGAAGATTATTATTTTCTGGGTGTGGAAGGCTTTAAAAAAGCCATCGAAAATCAAGAATTCATTGAGTGGGAAGAAGTCTATACCGATCATTATTATGGAACCTTAAGGCGAGAGGTTCAGCGCTTATGGGATGAGGGCAAGGTGATTATTTTCGATGTCGATGTGGTAGGTGGCCTAAATTTAAAAGCGTTATTCAAAGAACATGCATTATCTGTTTTTATAAAACCTCCGAGTGTTGAGATTCTTGAAAAAAGACTGCGCGCTAGAGAAACAGAAAGCGAAGAACGTATAGCCCTTAGAATTAAGAAGTCGGGATGGGAGCTTTCACAAGCAGAATCATTCGATGTTTGTATTCTCAATGACGACTTAGAAAAAGCAGTTTTAGACGCAAAAACACAAGTAATCCGGTTTATATCCTCATGAAAATAGGCTTGTTTTTTGGTTCGTTCAACCCCATTCATACAGGGCATCTTATGTTGGCCGAAGGGATAATGAATGATACAGATTTAGATCAAATCTGGTTTGTAGTTACACCACATAACCCCACCAAAAAAAAAGGAAATTTATTAGAGGACCATCACCGGTTAAACATGGTGAGAGATGCGATTCATGACAACTTAAAATTTCGGGCTACTGACATTGAATTCCATCTTCCCCAACCCAACTATACAGCCATTACCCTTACTCATTTAAGAGAAAAAAATCCTGAGCATACATTCTCTTTGATTGTTGGTGAAGATAATTTAAGGGGGATAAAAACCTGGTATAACTCCGAATTTATTCTCTCCAATTTTAGAATCTTAGTATATCCTCGAAGCATTCAAGCAGATGAATCCGTTAGCAAAGACGAAAAATCAACTGACGGAAACATTGAGTATTTATCAGATGTGCCTGCCCTAGAATTATCTTCTAGTCAAATTAGAGCCTTGATTAAACAGCAGAAAAGCATAAAATACATAGTGCCAGAGTTGGTAGAACGGATGATTAAAGAAATGGGATTTTATCGCTAATCCCCTTTTAGCGCAGGATTCATTAAGGTGGCGCACTCCCATAAAACCACACCAACACATACACTAACATTTAAACTGTGTTTAGTTCCAAACTGAGGGATTTCAATAACACCATCACAGTGGTCAATAACGTCTTGATTTACGCCGTTCACTTCATTACCAAATACGAGTGCAATTCGCGAATCAATGCTATTTTTTAAGTAATGAAGCGGTATGGTTTTCTCGGCTTGTTCTAGCGCATAAATTGTATATCCCGCAGTTTTTAGTTTCAGAATGGCCTCCAAGGCGTTGGAAGCATGGCTCCAATTAACCGTTTCTGTGGCGCCCAATGCGGTGCGATGAATTTCTCGGTGAGGAGGCACGGGTGTAATACCACACAAAATTATCTCTTGTATACCAAAGGCGTCTGAGGTTCTAAAAACGGATCCAACATTCTCGAAAGACCTGATGTCATCTAACACCACTACGACCGGCAACTTTTCTTGTTTTGAAAATTCTTCTGGCGAAAGTCTATTTAATTCCCAAAGTTTAAGTTTCTTATTCATGTTGAAAAGTCCTTTGCCGTTAATTTTGATATTCGGTTAACTCAACCTAATTTCGTTGCTAAATTCCGAAATCTAACTCATTTGGCGAAATCTAAATCCAGCGAAGAAACCCCGTTGATGAAACAATATCATCAAATTAAAGCAAAACACCCCGGTGCTTTGTTGCTTTTTCGTGTTGGAGATTTCTATGAAACCTTTGGCGAGGATGCTGTAAAAACTTCTCGTATTCTAGGGATTGTCCTAACTAAGCGAAAAAATGGGGCGGCAGCAGAAATCGATTTGGCAGGATTTCCGCACCATTCCTTAGAAACCTATTTGCCCAAATTAGTTAGAGCCGGACAACGCGTTGCCGTTTGTGACCAGTTGGAAGACCCTAAAATGACTAAAACCATTGTAAAGCGAGGGGTAACGGAATTAGTAACGCCTGGGGTTGCATTCAATGACCAAGTCTTAACACAAAAAAGCAATAACTTTCTTGCGGCGATTCATTTTGGAAAACATGCTGTTGGTGTAGCATTTTTAGACGTCTCTACGGGTGAATTTCTTTTGGGAGAAGGAAGCATACAGCGGGTTGAGAAACTTTTATCTGTATTCAATCCAGCAGAAATTGTATATCAAAAGCAAAAACAAGATGACTTTCGGGCGCTACAATTCACCATTGATTGTTTTTATCGCTTAGACGATTGGGTTTTTACTTCTGATTTTGCCGATGATCATTTAGCAACGCATTTTGGAACAAAAAATTTAGCGGGATTCGGTGTTGCGGATTATACCAATGGCATCATTGCTGCATCTGCTGCACTCCACTACGTAAAGGAGAACCAACTGCAAGCCTTGCATCACATCCGCTCCATCGCGCGCATTGAAGAAAAAGAACACCTTTGGCTTGACCGATTTACTATTAAGAACCTTGAGTTAGTTTACCCACAACAGGAACGGGCAAAAACCTTACTGGACGTAATTGACTATACCTTAACGGCGATGGGCGGACGTTTGTTAAAACGTTGGCTGCTCTTACCGCTTACCAATCTCAATCAAATTCATGCAAGAAATGGTGCAGTGGCTTGGTTTGCTTCTAACGAACGGCCTTCCGAAACAATTCGTGAGCACTTAGCGCAATGTGGTGATCTTGAACGTCTCATTTCAAAAGTGGCGGTGGGGAAAGTTAATCCGCGCGAAATTAGACACATACACCGTAGCCTCGAGTTAATTGAGCCAATTAAACAAACTTTAAATGAAGGAAAAGAAAACACAATGATATGTGAACTTTCTAACTCCTTTAAGGCCTGCGGCGAATTGCTTCGACAAATAGACGAAACGATTGATCCTGCACCGGCCATTGCGGTAGGAAAGGGCGACGTAATTAAAGCGGGAGTTAGTAAAGAACTTGATGAGTTACGCAATATTTCAAATAATGGAAAGCAGTATTTACAAGAACTACAGGATCGTGAGGCAGAAAAAACAGGGATTACCAGCTTAAAAATCGCGTTTAATAATGTTTTTGGATATTACATTGAAGTAAGAAACACGCACAAAGACAAAGTGCCTTCAGAGTGGATAAGACGCCAAACCTTGGTTAATGCCGAACGATACATTACCGAAGAATTAAAAGAATATGAGGAAAAAATATTAGGTGCAGAGGCTAAAATATTAGCCATTGAACAGCGACTTTATCAAGAATTATTAGAATCACTAGCAACACATGTAGCTGTAATTCAACAAAATGCAACAACCTTAGCCCGACTGGATGTGCTTAGTAGTTTTGCCGTTTTAGCGAAAGAACAACAGTATTGTTTGCCCGAGGTAAACGATTCGTTGGTGATACACATCGAAGACGGGAGGCACCCTGTTATCGAAAAACAACTAAAAAACGGAGAAATCTACGTCGCTAATGACTTGTATTTATCCAACGATGACCAACAAATCATGATGATTACCGGTCCAAATATGAGTGGAAAGAGTGCTGTATTACGTCAAACCGCATTAATCGTAATCTTAGCGCAGATCGGGTCCTTTGTTCCCGCAAAAAAAGCAACGATTGGTTTGGTTGATAAAGTATTTACACGTGTTGGTGCGTCTGATAATTTATCTGCAGGAGAATCCACCTTTATGGTAGAAATGAACGAAACGGCTAGCATTTTAAATAACCTATCTGAACGAAGTCTTGTTATTCTTGATGAAATCGGTCGAGGAACGAGTACCTATGATGGGATTTCTATTGCTTGGTCGATTACCGAATACCTTCATGAAAATAAAAAACATCGACCAAAAACGCTTTTCGCTACCCATTACCATGAATTAAATGAAATGGCGGGGAGATTTGAGCGAATAAAAAACTTTTCCATTGCTGTTAAAGAATTAGGAAAGAACATTTTATTTCTTAGAAAATTAGTTGCGGGAGGAAGTGAACATTCGTTTGGTATACACGTGGCAAAATTAGCTGGAATGCCGGATTGGGTTGTTTCACGAGCCGAACATGTACTTAAAGAATTAGAAAACAGTCACCAACAAGTAGGTCAAACAGGCAGCAACCAAAAGAAAAAAACGCTCAAAAACACCAACGACACCCCGATGCAACTGAGTTTTTTTCAGTTAAATGATCCGGTCCTGGAACAAATACATGAAACCCTAATGGCTATAGATATCAATGTATTAACCCCGGTTGAAGCTTTGATGAAACTTCATGAGATAAAAAAACTAACCGGAGGCTAAAATCCGTTTTGGATAAAAAATTGTTTTTTGTACATTTGCAACGCACAGCAGGTTAAACAATTGTTAACTGATGTATAAGCGAGAATAGCTCAGTTGGTAGAGCGCAACCTTGCCAAGGTTGAAGTCGCGGGTTCGAATCCCGTTTCTCGCTCAGGATTGCTCGAGTGGTGGAATTGGTAGACACGCCGGACTTAAAATCCTGTGGGCATTTGCCCGTGCGGGTTCAAGTCCCGCCTCGAGTACAAAACCCTTACTTAAACGTTAGGGTTTTTTTATTTAATCCAATTAATAAACCACGGTTTTACCACGGTTTTTACAATCTAACTTAACGAACCCGTTGAAATTTGTAACTTTGTGTTGAATTTTAGGTAAACTAAAACTATGTGGAGTAGAATAGCAAGTATCATTTTAAGAAATCGGTTATATATCCTAACCATAATCTTTCTATTGACCTTGTTTTTTGGATATTTTGTAGTATCTGATTTGCGCGTAGACAATCGTTACGGGATTCTCCTACCCAAAGACCACCCAACTCAAATGAACTATGTTAAGTTCAAGGAACAATTTGGTGAAGATGGGGCGACGCTGGTAATGGCTATTTCTTCCAAAGACCTTTATTCAGAAAAGAAATTCAAAGCATGGAAAGAACTCGGGGATAAGATTCTCGCACAGCCCGGTGTGGAGACCGTTATTTCTGAGGCCACCTTGTTTAATGTCGTAAATGACACGGCGGAACAAAAGTTTGTTATACATCGAATTTTCTATGATACGACATTCAAAGAAAAATCCATAGATTCTATACGAACCATAATAAAAAGGAATCCGGCGTATAAAAATGTCTTGTATAATGATTCGAGTGAGGTTTCTTTAATGCTAATCGGTTTAAACGAGAAAGTACTAGAGGATAAGGTTAAATCAAAGGTTGTTTTTCACATTGAAGAGCTCACGAAACAATACGAACCCACCCTTGGAAAATTTTACTTTTCAGGACTACCTCACATTCGGGTTACCGTAGCAAAACGAATTCTAAATGAAATGTTCCTGTTCCTTGGGCTTTCCGTTTTTGCTTCATCCCTACTCTTATATATATTTTTCAGGTCGTTTCGAATTGTTATACAATGCAACCTGGTGGTTTTTGTATCAGTTATTTGGGCCTTAGGAACCATTGCATTATTTAACTATTCACTCACCATAATGATGGCATTGATTCCGCCATTATTAATTGTAATCGGCGTACCGAATTGTGTGTTTATTGTTACCAGATACCATCAGGAATTCAATCGGATGGGCAACAAGACCAAAGCCTTATTTATTATGATTCGGCGCATTGGTCCAGTAACCTTTTTAACCAATTTAACTACTGCTGTGGGATTTGTAACGTTTACTAGCAGTGATCGTCTGGCTGAATTTGGTGTGATTTCCAGCTTGAATATAATGGTGGTGTTCTTTCTTTCGTTGTGCATCGTTCCAATTCTTGCCAGTTATAGTGCGCCGCCAAAAGAGCGTCATTTAAGGCACTTATCTCGGGTTTATTCTCAAGGATTCATTGAATATATTATTGTTATCATTACCCGATATAGACCCATTGTTTATGTGTTATCCGTAGTAATGTTGGTTGTCGGAATCTATGGCATGACTAAAATTACGGCCACTGGAAATGTTACTGGAGACATTCCAGAGAATGATCAAATTTCGCGCGATTTGAAATTTATCGAACGAAACTTTGGTGGTTCAATACCGTTTGAAATCACAGTAAACTACAAAGAACCGGGTAAACTATTTAATGAAACGACCATGACACGCGTTGAAGAAGTTCAGCAAATGTTTGAGAAGGACACCTTGTTTTCTAAGAGTCTTACCTACCTAGACTTTCTAAAAGTCATTAATATGTCTTATCATCAGGGTAACCCAGCATATTATAAGATAATCAAGAAACGAGATATGTTAAAACTGAAAACATATTTCGAGAAATTTGACTTTAATAATGTAAATAATGGGAATCTTTCCTTGAAGGATTTGGTAGACACGGCAAATACCACCTTGCGCATACGCACACAAATGAAAGACCTTGGGTCATATAGTGTAGCACAAAAGGTAGACACATTAAAACTTGAGGTAGATGCCTTGATGAATCCAGAACGAACGGAATGGGAACGGCTTTTCAAAAAATATGAAAAAGGCGAGCACACCTGTTTTGATTCGCTCGTTGCCTACCCTGCGATTGCTAATGACGTGATACGTTCGATCGCCGAAGGAGACGAAGCGCTACAATATGCGTTTGATGTTGATCCTGATAAACTTTATAAGTACAGAACAAAGAAATCCTCCATTAAAAGACTCAGAAAAGCCATTGATAATCAGTATTACGACGTTACTTTCACAGGGATTTCGGTAGTGGTTTCTGAAGGAACAAAGTACCTTTTTATTAATCTTTTGCAAAGCTTATTATTCGCTGTACTTTCCATAGCCTTACTAATGGCCGTGCTGTTTCGTTCTTTTAAGATCATTGTGGTTTCAATGATTCCAAACATTATTCCTTTGTTACTTACAGCAGGGTTAATGGGGTATTTTAACATCCCATTAAAACCATCCACCCTCTTAGTTTTTGGAATTGCACTCGGTATTACAGTGGATAACGCAATCCTCTTTTTAGCAAAATACCGCCAGGAATTAAAGGCCAATGCCCATGACATGAACTATGCCATATTAACTTCATTAAGAGAAACAGGGCTTGGGATTTTCTATACTTCGGTAATTCTATTCTTTGGATTTATAATGTTTGTTTTTTCTCAATTTGGCGGAACTAAAGCGCTTGGATTGTTGGTTTCTATAACGATTTTGGTTGGTATGGTGACCAACTTAATCATCCTTCCATCGCTCTTACTTTCGCTACAAAAACGGATGATGTCCAAGTCATTCGAAGAGCCTTATTTCGAAATATTTAACGAAGAGGAAGACTACGACACCGAGAAAATCCAAATCGAAATCTCAAAGGCCCTCGGAGAAGAACTTTAACGCAATTTTAGGAGTGCGCGTTTTAATTCTTTATCATAGGTTGATGTAACTTTATATACTCCAATCTCTTCCCATAATTGGCGAGCAAACTCCAGCTTCAACTGCTGATTTATCCGAAGTGTTTGGGTTTTATTTAGACGTTCATATCCACGGATGTTATACGTACTTGAAGTAAACGCAGTAAATGCGTTGAGGTCAACGGACGTAAAGTTATAATCACGTAAATTCTCAATCGTTTTCCATTTAGTTCGTTTGGTTTGTAGTGACTTAAATACAAACGCACTGAAGATTTGATTTACATTTAATTCTGTTAAATACAGTGATGACCCGGTGGTATCGAGAGGAACAAATTCATCAGGAATAACACCACCACCGCCATACACGCGGCGCCCTTTTTTAGTTTTATATACCTTGGATTTATCCAAATACATCGAGTCTTGGCTAAACAATTCTCCTTTTATGTAGCGGGCTTCATCGCGCATATATGCCTCGTAATCTCCTGTATACTTTCGCTGAATAGACCTACCAGAAGGCATATAATATCTTGAAATCGTCATCCGCACACTGCTTCCATCCGACAACATTTGATCTTGTTGCACAAGTCCTTTCCCATAGGTACGTCTTCCCACTAATTCCCCTCGATCGTTATCTTGAATGGCCCCGGCTAATATTTCAGCTGCTGAAGCCGTACCCTCATCAATTAACACCACCAATTTTACCCGCTCGAGACAGCCTCCCTCGGTGGATTTTGAAACATCTGCAGCGTTGTTTTTGCTTTTCGTGGAAACGATAACGTCTCCTTTAGCAAGAAATTCATCTGCAATATTTATAGCCGATTCCATTACTCCGCCTGGGTTTCCTCTCAAGTCCAATACTAATTTATTCATACCTTGGCTTAATAAAGATTCAGCTGCGACTACAAATTCTTCATGAGTTGGAACAGAAAATTGATCTATGCGTAAAAACCCGATTTCCTTATCAATCATATAATATGTAGATACAGTTTCTAAAGGAATCTCACCCCTTATTATGGTAATGTTCTTTTTTATGTTATTTCGAAGGATGGTAACTTTTACCTCCGTATCAACTTCTCCTTTTAATGAGGCCATTACGTTGTCTGTAGTTATTTTCTTACCTGTAAATGATTTGCCGTTTATTGCAATGATTTGATCCCCGCTACGAAGACCGGAAAAAAATGCCGGTGCATTGGGAATTGCCTTAATTACACATACGGTGTCTTTAATTAATTGAAATCTAACACCAATACCACCAAAACTTCCTTGCATCGATTCTTGTTCCGATCTAAGCGCATTCGCTGTTATATACCTTGAATGGGGGTCCAATTTATGTAACATGTCGTTGATGGCTTGATTAAACACCTTGTCTTTATCTATTGAATCAACATACATTTCGTCCAAGGCATCCAATACCTCTTCAAATTTAGACGCCCGCTTGGAATCTACCTTATGGTGTAATATATAACCCATTCCGAATCCAATAACGACTAGAATTGAAGCGAATATGGGTAGAAAAAATCGTTTGTTATCAGACATGTTCAATCGTGTTAATTTGTGTAATTACAACTCCAGCATTGGTTAAAAAAGTCAAGCCACTAATATCTTTGTAGGCATCCATATAGACCACGCGTTTGATTCCTGACTGAAGTATCAGTTTGCTACAATCCTTGCAAGGAGAATGCGTAAGGTATAAGGTTGAGCCTTCGGTGTTGTTTGTAGATTTAGCAACTTTTAAAATTGCGTTGGCCTCGGCGTGTAAAACATACCAATGCGTTTCGCCTTCTTCATTTTCGCAACGGTTTGAAAAACCAGAAGGGGTTCCATTATACCCATCAGAAATAATCATTCGGTCTTTAACGATAATTGCCCCTACTTTTTTACGGGTACAATGCGACAACAATGCCCAGTTTTGTGCTAGGCGCAAATATGCCCGATCGTAACGCGCTTGCTTTTCTTCTATTTCGCTCATAAACGCAAAGATATCGAAAGTTACTTAGGATTAAATCGATCGGGATGGAGATCTGCTAACAACGCGGTATTGTGAATCAAGGCATTGCAAAGCATCTCGGCTAGCGATGGTGCGAGCATATACCCTTTTGCACCAAGGCCGTTAAAAATATATAATTGGTCATACACCGGATGTTTTCCAACCATCGGTCTACGATCTGGAGAGGTTGGACGAATCCCTGCCTGATGGTCAATTACCTCAAGCGGGTCTGTGGTAATTGACCGAGTATTGGCTAGTATTAGTGTCATTCCTTCCGGTGTGGTCTCGGGGGAAGTGTTATTCCATTCATACGTGGACCCTATTCTAAACAAATTCTCTCCAATGGGTAAGGCAAATGCCTTGCGGTGCAAAGAAGTATTTTGGAGTGGGTTATCCCATTTTACGGTTAATAATTGCCCTTTTGTTGGATTCACAGGAACTTCAGAAAACCAAGGGACTTGATTGTTTTTATAGCCCAAAGCCATGACCACCTCATCGTATTTAACACCTTGAAACTCCATCGTTTCTGGATTAAAATTCTCACTTGAAATGGTGTCATAAACAAGCTGTTGACGCGCGGCAAGATAGCGGTGACTTTCTTCAATAAATACCCGGGTGTCGATCCAAAAGCCGTCAACTCGCCCTGACCCGTACGGAGTAAACTCGAGGTCTTCCCGTGTTATTTGATGCATAAACAACCTGAATTCAGGCTGTTCTAGCCGTTGATTCCAGCAGGTGGCTTCTTCTTGTGTGGCAAATAACCTACGCACCATAATTGGATGAAAAAAATGTGCGTTTAATACGGATTCCATCTCCATATAAAAGGCTTTTGATTCGAAATAATAAGGGTCTGCGTTCCAAGAAAGCAAGGTGCGTCTGAACGACATGGGGTGCACAATTCCGGCAGCAACGACAGATGAAACATTATTGCCATCATCAACTAAGGTAACCTGTTGATTTTGTTTTATTAACTGATGAGCAAGACAAACACCTGCAACCCCACCACCAACAATTAAAAACTTCTTTTGCATGTTATTTAGTTACCGCCAGGACAAAGATAGTAATTCGAATATCGGGATACTTAGATTTAATAAGTTCTATTATACCCTTTAGTGTCGCTCCGGTAGTAATCACATCATCTACCAAACCAATATGTGAGACGGTTCCCCAGGTATGAGCATTTAATTCAAATACGTTGCGAACATCATGCAGACGCTTGTGTCTATTCTTTCGGGTTTGGCTATTACTGTTTTTAACTCGTTTAATTAGGTCTAATCTTAACTGAGCCGAAGGGTATACTGCTTGTATTCCTCTTGCTAAGTATTCGCTTTGATTATACCCTCGTAAATACTCTTTCTTAGGGTGTAGAGGCACCGGTATTAAATATTCTGGCATTTCTATGGAACGGTTTTTAAGGCTCTTTGCTAGCATTAATCCCCAGTCAAAACAAGCATCACGTTCATGATTATATTTCAATGCATGAAGCAAAGGTTGCGCCGCGTGTCCCTTGCTGTAATAGCAAAGCGAGTGCAGGGTTATAGATTCTGACACCAAGTATTGGGGTAATTCAGCCTGATTGAATGTGTGCTCCAAACCGGTTTCACAAAATATACAAAGAATGGATTCATTGGAAAACAATTCAATGCTGCAAGCATGACAACGATAGGGGAAAAATAGATGCAGTAAGGGTTTGAGAAACACCTCGCGAATGGAGTGCTTTTTTAATAAAGAATTAAACACCATGGTGTTGAAAATGAAATTAATAAATAACCAATTGAACGAGTTAAAACAACTAAGTTTAATGGCGGATTTGTCAAACGTACCAAGTAAGTCGATTTGGGGTTTAATTATTCTATTTTGGCTTATTAATAACTTTTGAAAGTTGTTGATAAATCACGCAACAAAGTACTACTAAGGGATAGCGATTGAATGGGGGTAGACAAAAAGCATTACGGAGAAAAATCGCATTGTGTTGAACGTTTTTTTTGACAAAATTTGTAAGCCTTTTTACAAACTTTAAAACAGCAAGTTTATTGCTTCCGTAAGTATAAAGGAAACAATGTTTTTTGTTAGCAAAAGCGGAGCCGACGTAAATCGGTTGGTGGGCAAGCTATCGCATAAAAAAAATAGAATAAATAATTAAAAATAACCATGAACCACGAACCAATTTTAGCTGAGAATAAAAATCGTTTTGTTCTCTTTCCTATTGAACACAGCGACATTTGGAGCTTTTACAAAAAAGCAGAAGCGAGTTTTTGGACCGCAGAAGAAATTGATTTATCTCAGGATTTGGTAGACTGGGAACGTTTAACAAACGATGAGCGTCATTTTGTTAAGCATGTTCTTGCATTTTTTGCTGCGTCTGACGGTATCGTAAATGAAAACTTAGCTGAACATTTTTTATCGGAAGTACAGTATACCGAAGCCAAGTTTTTCTATGGCTTCCAAGTAGCTGCTGAAAACATCCATTCTGAAACGTATTCTTTATTAATTGACACCTACATCAAAGACTCTGCGGAAAAAGCAGGACTCTTTAATGCGATTGATACCTTAGACTGTGTTCGCAAAAAGGCTGATTGGGCATTAAGATGGATTGACAAAGGTTCTTTTGCGGAGCGTTTAGTTGCTTTTGCCGCAGTAGAAGGCATTTTCTTCTCTGGATCGTTTTGTTCTATTTTCTGGCTTAAAAAACGTGGGTTAATGCCCGGGTTATCCTTCTCAAATGAATTAATTTCGAGAGACGAAGGCCTTCATTGCGATTTCGCTTGTTTACTATACACGCGTCACCTCGTTAACAAGCTTTCCAAAGATCAAGTACGAGAAATCATAATGGATGCCGTTGAAATTGAAAAAGAATTTGTTACGGATGCCTTGCCTGTTAAACTCATCGGTATGAATAGCGATTTAATGAGTCAATACATCGAGTTTGTTGCAGACCGCTTATTAGTAGAGCTTGGTAATGAGCGCGTTTACAACACGACCAATCCATTTGACTTTATGGAAATGATCTCTATTCAAGGAAAAACAAATTTCTTTGAAAAAAGAGTAGGAGAATATCAAAAGGCAAGTGTAATGTCTGATAAAGAAACGCAACGTTTTACGTTGGATGAAGAATTTTAATTTAAGAAAAAGTAAGAGTAATGTACGTAGTTAAAAGAGACGGAAGAAAAGAGGCAGTAAAATTTGATAAAATCACCGCCCGGGTAATTAAAATGTGTTATGGCTTAGATCCTATGGTTTCACCTGAGGCTGTAGCGATGAAAGTAATTGAAGGACTTTATGATGGTGTATCAACCACAGACCTTGATAATTTAGCCGCAGAAGTTGCCGCAGCGAAAACAACCGAACACCCAGATTATGCCTTATTGGCTTCTAGAATTGCTGTATCAAATCTTCACAAGGAAACGAAAAAGACGTTTTCTGATGTAATGACCGATTTATATGAATACCTTGACCCAAAAACTGGTCAATCTGCCGCGTTATTGTCAGAAGAAGTTTACCAAATTGTGGTTAACAACCGAGAAGCCTTAGATTCAAGTATCATTTATGATCGTGATTTTAGATATGACTATTTCGGATTCAAAACACTTACTCGCTCCTATTTAATGAAGCTTGAAGGTAAAATTGCCGAACGTCCTCAACACATGCTCATGCGGGTCTCTTTAGGAATCCACAAAGCAGATATAAAATCAGCGATCGCTACGTACAATTTAATGTCAGAAGGTTGGTTTACTCACGCAACTCCTACCTTATTTAATTCTGGGACACCAAAGCCTCAAATGTCATCTTGCTTTTTGTTGACAATGAAAGAGGATAGTATACCTGGTATTTATGACACCTTAAAATCATGTGCTCAAATCTCTCAGTCCGCTGGTGGTATTGGATTATCTATTCACAACATTCGTGCAACCGGGTCTTATATCAAAGGCACGAATGGCACCTCTAATGGTATTGTTCCGATGCTTCGTGTTTTCAATGACACCGCTCGTTATGTTGATCAAGGGGGAGGTAAAAGAAAAGGCTCTTTCGCGATTTATTTAGAGCCATGGCATGCGGATGTCTTTGACTTTTTGGACCTTAAGAAAAACCACGGTAAAGAAGAGCAACGTGCCCGAGATTTATTTTTCGCACTTTGGATTCCAGATTTATTCATGAAACGCGTTAAAAACAACGAAACTTGGACCTTAATGTGTCC
>JAIXRD010000231.1 GCA_027485365.1 Cryomorphaceae bacterium
CTTTTTGATATGATCTTTTATTTCATCCAGTGAAATAGGTTCTAAATTTTTTAAAGCTTCTTTTTTCATTTCATTTAATTTACGACAACTAAATTAGATTTTTTTTAGACATTTAATCACAAATAGAATATTTTTTTATTTAATTCAATAATTTTTGTTCCTGTTTTTTATGGGTTTCCAAGTTTTATTAAATGTAGTTTTATCGCCTTTCAACGTTTTGAGGCTATCCGAAAGACGTGATTGTTACCACAAAACGTGAATTGAAAAACGAATGTTTGATTAACCACCATACTGTCTTTGGAAAACGGAACCACGCCTTTTGGATAGGTGTGATCATGTATTGTTTTTTTTACTGCATTAGGTTTATTTTACTTCTTTTTTTCAATCCAGCAAAGGCTTCGTTATTAACAAAGTAAATCATTAAGTCAGCAAATACTTCATGATTGACAAAATAAATTTTCTTTTTTGCATAAGCCTCATTATTTACACCATAAACTTTTTGTGTATTCGCAACACCAAACGTCAGCAATATCGTTGCTAAAATCAATAAATTTTTCATTAGTTTTACTTTAAAAGATTGTACCTACTCTTTATCGGTATCCTCCGATTTATTTCGGTTTACACTTGCTCAAATCTTGTTTATAAACGCCATAAAACTTCGCTTATACATCCAATTTGTTTACAGGCGCTATGCTGAATTGAGCGCGCGAATGTACATTTAAATATTTATAAATTGTAAAAATTCGCACCGATTTGTTGTTACTCCCTTGTTACCTTAATGGAGAATTTAGCGCATTATAAATCACGCTATTTTTTAAACCCAATTTGATTCCTTTGTTTCTGCTGCGCTTGCTTTTGATCCTTTTGAATCAGAAAATTCAAGACTTGCTCAATGTCCGAGAATTTCTGACCATATTGTTGTTCTAACGCATCCAGGCGCTTGCTTAATTCTTGATGGGTTAAAGCCCATTGCCGCATGAACACAAAAGCCCGCATGATGGAGATGTTCATGTGTATCGCTTTTTTACTCTTTAAAACACTTGAAAGCATAGCCACTCCCTGTTCGGTAAATGCAAAGGATTGATGTCTTGTTCCTCCCCAACTTGATGTCACAAATTGTGATGTCAAGTTTTTCATTTCATCTTCCGTTAATTCAAACATAAAGTCTGTTGGCTTTGGTTCGCTGAAGCTACGCGAAAGCAAGAAATCGCTCGATGTTTCGCCGAACGGCCTGTTTCAGTGACCGTGTTTCCACTTGATACATTTTTGCCAATTCAAAATCTAGGATGACTTTCTTTCCTCGTACTTCGAGGATGCTGTTTTTGATGAGTTCTATTTCCATTGCGTTTTTTGGAATCCTTTAACGCAAATAGACTTTACTTATTGAAACCCTATATAAACACGTTAGCTCTTGACTTTAACCTTGACCGGTTCAGACTTTTTTACTACAAAATCAAGGTTATACTTCCAGTTACTCGGTGACCAATGTTCTCGTTGTCGATCCAATCAATGATGTACGTATACACCCCAATCTGACATTTATTTCCGTTATAAGTTCCATCCCACGGATCACCCGTTGACGTGAAGATTCGCTCTCCCCATCGGTTGTAAATGGCATAGGTATATGACTTCACGTTTTGTAAAATTGGGTACCATAAGTCATTCGTTCCATCGGCATCTGGAGTAAATGAATTCGGTGCAAAAATCGTCAGCATCGAACAATCCAAGAATAATAAATCTAAGGTTACCGTAGAATCACATCCGTTATCTGCCACCAAGGGTAGGGTGTAGGTACCCGATGTATTTAGGGTATCTATACCGAAAATGTAGGGCGTTCCCAAACATACAGTATCCATTATGCTGGTTTCATAGGCGGCATTTAAGAATAAACTCAACACGTTGATCGAATCACAGCCGTTTACTGTAGTGGTTGTATCAAAATAAACGCCCTCCTGCGTGTAGGTGTTTCCATTAAAGGTATACGATGTCCCTTGACATAGATGTACTTCTTGATTTACGACCACTGGAGTAATCACAAAGATGCTGGTGGTTACAATACTATCACACCCATGAATGCTCTGAATCGTATCTTGGTATTGACCATTTTCCGTATACTCATTTCCATTAAAGGAAAACACATCGCCTTGACACAGGGTGGTATTTTGAAACCCATAACTTGGATTCGGATGAAAACTGAGCGTACTCAAGACCACAGAATCGCACCCCATAATGGAAATTAAGGAGTCTGTGTAGGTCCCCGCAAGGTCCTGCATCGCTCCTCCCAGTAGTATGCTGTCTCCTTGACAAATCGTTACCGAAACGGGAACAGTCACCGGTAAACAAGGATTTTGACAACCGGTAGCATCGATGCTCAAGGTTAAGGGACACGGTTCATCTGGAATCGTAACGGTATAGGTTCCTTGGATAGCGGCAAGATACGATACGGGCTGACCTTGTACTACGCTTCCTGATTGAACAAGCGCACCCAATGGATTCGTTATAGCGTATGCATATCCTTGATTCAAATAAGCAGAAACCCCTCCGTTTAAGGCAAAACTTAGGGTGCAATTGCTGTTATTGTACGAACTGGATGCCGCTAAAGGCGATAGGAATACCACGGGAACCCCTTCTTCTACCGTGGTGGTTTGGCAGCTAAAGGTTCCCCACGCATTGGGTAAGTCTCCAGCAGGAGAAAGGTAGTACACGGTATTGTAAACTGGGTTGCCAAAGGAACCGCTCCCGTTGCCGCTGTGCACGAAACTCCCGTTTGACTGCAAGGAGTCAAGGTATGTAAAGCCTGAATTATACACTGGATCAGGTACCGTAGGGTAACTGTGCAAGACATAACCCGGAGATAAGCACCCGGGAAGTTGTTGCGTAGAATTTCCAATTCCGTCGAGCATGATGTTCGGTTGAAGCGTATTGCCGTAACACACCAGAACCGTATCCCCAAGTAATACATTGGTATATTCACCATTACTAACAGTGACTTCGATGTCTCCAGCATCCGCCTCGATTTCATGCACATAATCAATGATGTATTGTCCTTCATCACCAGGCGAACCTCCATCCAATTGAATGGCATATACGGTCCCGGAATCTAAACAACACATAGACACTTGTAGTCCGTTTTGCGTTGCAGCACCGCTTACCACTGGCGTAATTACTGGATCGTAGCGCGTTCCATTGGTGGTGAATGTAGCTGGGGCAAGCCCTCCATAGCAGCTATTTCCATTCAATAGTTCAAAAATATTGAAGCGCAATAAGTTCATACCAATATACGCACGTAAACTAATTTCAACCGCTCCAGAGGCCGGTGCTACAAAGTAATGCCAAACGGTCTGGTTTGCACAATTGGCCGGGTTCGGATCAACATTCGGTTCACCCGCTAAGTATTCTTGACAGGCCAGCACATTCGAACCCGCTACCGCTTGAAACGGAGGTGTTACTCCAGCAGGAATTACAGGGACTTGATATAAGGGGTTTTGCATGGTAAGGCAAAGGATATCATTCCACGGAGGGTTTTGACTTGGATCCACTACACTGGGGTCGTGCACCCAAGTTTTTATGGATTGTGAACTCAGGGGTGTAATGGCATCAGAAGGATCCACCATGCCGAAATATTTATATCCCGGTTCTAAGCACGGCGCAAGAATTAAGGCATTGGGGTCACCGCCAAGAAATCCATTGGTTCCTCCTTCATCGGAATCAATAAACTTGAGGTTAGAGCATAAATAATCCATAGGAACTCCTGGCGCAAACGATGTATCATAGCCAAATAGGGCAGCGCTTTCTCCATACAATGCACTTTGATAATCTGCTTCAAAGGATATGCGGCCTTGCTGCGGAGCAATAAAGTTCAACCAAACACTTTCATTCATCACAGGATTTCCTACGGCAGCATGGGGATAGTCATAAGCGTGGTATTGGTTCGGATTCGAACTGCTGTGCGCTTGTCCTGTTTCTGCTGCATTATTCCCACCGTCAAAGGCACAACCAAAATTTAATACAGTTGTTGCTGGACTGTTTTGTCCCGAAGAAATCGCGGCTGTTCCATAAGGCACGGTGGTGGATAAACAGGGAATATCTTCCAGATTAGGTGCGCCTCCACCCAAACCATTCACTCGTAGCTGAAAATACCCGTTGTCATTGACTTGATCGGATGTGAATTGAATATAATATGTTTCACCAGGAATTAACTTTTGATAGGAAATCAAAGGAATAGGGTCGCACGCATTCAAGGTGATTTCAGCCTCGGGGTCGATTCCAAGTAAGTCTACGCCATCAGAAAAGTCTATGTTCGAAAGGTATTCGAATTTATTTTTAATCAATACCCCCGTTACGGCGTGTATCCCATCGGTACAATTTCCTTGGTCAGCCGCATGATAAATTTGAAAATAGGTCCCAATTTGCGTACCTGCCAAATCCGAGGTGATTTCTACACTGCCGGAAGGCGGAGCAACAAATTTAGTCCATAGTGAACCGGCATTTTGTACGTCATTTGCAGCGGGTTCGTTGGGTTCTAGCGTGCCAGGACACCACCCGAAGGTGTAGGTAGTGTTCAGTGTTAAGCTGTTCGCGTTACAGATATTATCCTGCATGTAATTAACCACGATGGGAATTCGGTCCACCCGTAAATTAACGGTGTAGTTTTGGTTGCATCCCGGGTCTACGGAATTGGCCGTGAATGTATAAAACAAGGAACCTGCCGCGGCTGGAACTGGCATGGTAACGTTTTGCAGATTGGTTTGACCGTCGTTTAAGCCAAACACGTCATAGTTGCCAACATCATCATTTTCGTAGGCTTCCCAGGCTAAATTAATGCTAGTAGGGACATTTGTTGGACAGAGGTAGTCGTGATCGAAGAAAAGGCCATTATTTGGCGAGAAATTCCCGTTGGGTGTACTCATCGTATAAGGACCGTTGTCGTTGTTTTTGTAGGCATAATTAAAGCCAAAAATTCCGAAAAGGGCAGGATTGTTATTGGAATATCCAACGGTGTTATCCGTTCCAGTGAATTCCCATACAAAGTCTGAATTCCCAAAGAAAAGCCCGTCACAATCTTGAAAAATACCAACTTGAACCGAGAGTACTGTAACTCGAATAGTTGCCTGGCTCCACAACGAAAGCGTCGCGCAACATGTGAAAAGTAGGGGTAGTAATCTTAGGTTAGGCATACATCCATTCGCTTACTCAAAGGAGCATCGAAACTGGATTTTCCATGTAGCTTTTGAATGTTTGTAAGAACGCTGAACCGCTTGCACCGTCTACCACGCGATGGTCACAAGATAAGGTTACTTTCATTACATTGCCTGGGACAACTTGTCCATTCTTTACTACAGGAACTTCCTTAATGCCTCCTACAGCTAAAATACAACTATCAGGTGGATTCACAATAGCAGTAAAGGACTCAATTCCAAACATACCAAGATTTGAAATGGTAAATGTGTTTCCTTCCCAATCTGCAGGTTGTAGTTTTTTCTCTTTCGCGCGACCTGCAAAATCTTTAACTTCTGCAGAAATTTGCATAAAGCCTTTGGTATCAGCAAAGCGAACTACAGGCACCAATAGACCGTCTTCTACTGCTACAGCCACACCAATATTAACGTGTTGGTTTCTGCGGATGAAGTCGCCCATCCAAGAAGAGTTTAAGGTTGGATGTTTTCGTAAGGATAGGGCCACCGCTTTTACTACGATATCGTTGAAAGAAATTTTGTATCCCTCTGTGGCGTTCACTGAAGTACGGAAAGCCATGGCATTATCCATGTCGATATCCAATGTAAGATAAAAATGCGGTGCAGTAAATTTACTTTCTGCAAGTCTACGAGCAATAGTTTTTCTCATTTGAGAAATAGGCTCATCGGTATAGGTTTCCGTAGTTAATCCCCCTGAATTACCAGCGGATGCAGAAACACCATTCGGATGTGGCATATAGTGATGAACATCACGTTTTACGATTCTACCATTTTCTCCAGAACCTGCAACATATTGTAAATCAATTCCTTTTTCCTCTGCCAGTTTTTTAGCGAGCGGTGAAGCATAGACACGGTCGTTATTTACGGCTGGTTTAGGAGTGGTTTTTGGTGCACTAACAGGAACAGCAGCAGGGGCTGGAGTAGCTTTTGGTGCTGGTGTTTCAACCGCTGGAGCAGGCTTAACTTCTTCTGTTTTCGCTGGCTCTGCGGCCGGAGCTGAATTCAGCAAGGAAGAAATGTCTTCACCGGCTTGACCAATAATCGCTAATAAGGCGTTAACTGGAGCCGCTTTGCCTGTTTCAACACCGATGTGTAACAATACTCCGTCATAGAACGATTCAAATTCCATGGTGGCTTTATCGGTTTCGATTTCTGCCAATAATTCGCCGGATTTCACAGCATCGCCCACGTTTTTTAACCAAGATGCCACAACTCCTTCGGTCATGGTATCACTTAATTTGGGCATGTAAATTACTTCAGCCATTGCTTGTAGTATTAATATTCTTTAATGTATGGATAATCTGCTTGAACATAAACGTCTTCATAAAGTTCAGACGCATCAGGATAAGGTGAGTTTTCAGCGAAGGCAACGCTTTCGTCTACTTCATTTTTAACCCATGCATCGATGTCGCTTAATTCTTTTTCAGAAAGCCATTTATTTGATTTAATTAAGGACAATACATGGTCGATTGGGTCTTGTTCCATCCAATCATTTACCTCGTCTTTCGTACGGTACTTTTGTGGATCCGACATCGAGTGTCCTTTGTAACGGTATGTTCTAATATCGAGTAGGGTAGGACCATCTCCGCGACGTGCTCTGTTTGCCGCTTCTTCGATGGCATTATGCACATCTTCCGGACGCATCCCGTTTACAATTTTTGAGGGCATTTCATACGAAAGCCCAATTTTAGAAAGATCGGTAACGTTGGTGGTACGTTCAACGCTTGTTCCCATGGCGTAGTTGTTGTTTTCAATGATATAAATCACTGGAAGTTTCCACATCATTGCCATGTTAAAGGTTTCATGAAGTGCCCCTTGTCTAACCGCACCGTCACCCATAGAAACGATAGCGACATTTTCTGTACCGTTATATTGTTCTGCGAAGGCAACCCCTGTTCCCATAGGAATTTGAGCTCCTACAATACCATGGCCACCCATGAAGTTTTTCTCCTTGTCAAAAAAGTGCATGGAGCCTCCTTTTCCTTTGGAACACCCCGTGCTTCGGCCGTACAATTCAGCCATTAACACGCGTGGATCTGTGCCCAAAGCAATCGGATGCGCATGGTCACGGTATGCGGTCATGTGCTTATCTGTTGGGCGTACCGCACTGGCAGTACCTACCGCAATGGCTTCTTGTCCAATGTAAAGGTGACAAAATCCACCAAATTTTTGTTGAATGTACAACTGACCCGTTTTTTCTTCAAAACGTCGAATAAGTAACATGTCTTTGTACCATTTGACGTATGTTTCTTTCCCGAATTTCCCTTCGGAACTCTTTGCGGTAGCTGCTTTTTTAGTGCTTGACTTAATGGCCATAATTCAACAAATTTTTACAAATATATAAAGGATTCCGAATATCTTAATGTCAATTATACACTAAGCTTCCTCGAATGATTTTTTTCTTGCCCGAATAATCAAAATTACACCAGCCAAAATAAGTGGAACGCTTAACCATTGTCCGGTATTTAACCCCGTACTTACATCGACGATTGAATCATTATCAGTCTGGCTCTCTTTCAAAAACTCGATTAGGAAACGGAATCCGAAAATTAGGATAAGGAAGGTTCCAAATACCAAGCCTTGCTTTTTCCATCCTTGTTTTTTCCAAAAAAGGAACATGAGTATTCCGAACGATAGAAAATATGCAAGTGATTCATAGAGGTTTGCCGGGTGACGTACAGGGATATCGGCCCATTCACAGAGGTATTGACCGTCAATTACATTCATACAATCGTGGTGTAAAAAACGAAAACCCCATGGAACATCGGTTACGTACCCGACCATTTCATGGTTGACTAAATTCCCGAGTCTAATGAATGCACCCGCAATGGCTACAGGGGCAGCGATGCGGTCAAGCATCCACAGGTATGGTTTGTGAATTACCTTGTTAGAAAAATACCACAAGGCCAAGAGAATTACTATAGCGGCGCCGTGACTTGCTAGACCACCTTCCCAAATTTTAAAGATTTCTTCGGGATGAGAAAAATATCCTTCCGGACCCCAATATGGGCCATAAAAAAAAACATGTCCTAGACGAGCGCCAATTACGGTCGCAGGAACCATGTACATCACCAATTTATCAAGTAAATCATTGGAGATGTTTTCTTGTTTGAACATTTTACGAATCACGAAATAACCAAGGACCATTCCCGAAACGAAAAGTAAGCCATACCAATTTGGTGTGCGGTATCCTGGGATTATTTCAGCGTCGAACGACCAATTAATGAAAAGCAGCAAGTTCATGAATTCGAATTTGTATCAAAGATAACTCAATTACCTGTTTATTTTAAGCTTATTTGGCTCGAATCTCCCTTTTTTAAAAATGAGATTACTTTGAGTTAATTTTTTACGAAGTTCTTTTTGTTCCGCTTCTGGTAAATGTGTGATGCTTTTGCATTCATCGGAACAACAATTCTCCATGATAGTCTTGCAGTTGTCACATTGTATGAATAATAAATGACAGCCTTCAAACGCACAATTGGTATGTTCATCGCAAGGCGCACCGCATTGATGACATGAACTAATGATGTCTTCTGTAATTCGTTCTCCCCTGCGTTCATCAAAGACGAAATTTTTACCTAAGAATTTATTTTCCAATCCTTGGGTTTTGCATTCATTGGCGTATTTAATAATTCCACCGTCTAATTGATATACATTATCAAACCCTCGGTGTTTAAACCAAGCGGATGCTTTTTCGCAGCGAATACCACCGGTACAATACATGATTACTTTTTTGTCTTCATTTCCTTTAAGGATTTCTTCTTCGATTACAGGCAATGAATCACGGAATGTGTCCACATCGGGTAAGATGGCATCTTTAAAGTGTCCGACTTCGTGTTCGTAGTGATTTCTGAAATCAATTAGCAAATAATCTGATTCGGAGGTTATTTTATTGAATTCCTCCGCATTTAAGTGTTGTCCTTTATTGGTAACATCAAAGGTTTCATCATTTAACCCATCGGCAAGGATTTTATCTCGCACTTTAATTTTTAGTTTGAGAAATGGAAATTCGGCTCCTTCTTCTTCAACTGCTACATTTAATCGGATACCATCTAAGAAATCAATCGAATAGAGTTTTTCTTTGAACGCATCAAAATGTGTATTTGGAACCGCAATTTGGGCATTGATTCCTTCATGAGCCACATAAATTCTACCGATCACATCAAGTGAATCCAACAGGGCATAGAGTTCATTTCGAAAGTTTTGAGGATTTTGGATTTTCGCGTAGGTGTAGAACGATACCGTAACATAGGTATGACCTTTCTCGCGAAGTTGTTTTTCCAGTTCCTCCTTGTTGTATTTATTCCACAGTTGCATGCTATGATAAATTAAGGATATGCAAAGGTAGTAAAGTTCAAGAATATTTAAAAAATAAAGGGGCTTGTGCCCCCTTTAATCGTTGTGTGTCTCTGATTAAATTTTACCTTTCAAACTCGTCCATCCTCCTCCGTTGTGAACTTCTTTAAAGCCGCTTGAAAGCAGTATGGACTTGGCTGATCCGCTGCGCATTCCGGAAGCACAACATGTAATAATCACCTTGTCTTTTGGGATTTTACTTAAGTTTTGTTGAAGACTTTGGAGTGGAAAGTTCTTGGAGCCTTTGATGTGACCACTAGCATATTCACCAGGAGTTCTAACATCGAGAATAATGGCGCCATCCTTAACCAGTTGTGCGAAATCTGTACTTTTTCCGAACAGTGTACTAAATAATCCCATCTTATTTGTTTAATTGGTGATTTACTTCCATCCATCCGCCGCCATTTTCGCAATCCACGCCCAAGGATTTGAAGTAGTGAGCTGCTTGTCCGCTGCGACCACCCGATGCACAGCAAAAAATGATGGGCGTTTTCATTTGTTTGATTTCTTCTACATGGTCCATTATTTCTTGCAATGGAATGTTTACTGAATGGGCCACATGGCCACCACTAAATTCTGCTCGTGTTCTTACATCCACGATCGTTCCGCTAAATTCACTCATGATTTTTTTGTTATTAAATCTTTAATTAAATTACTACCTAAGAAAAACATAAATCCAAAATACACGGTCGACCGCCAAGGGTTCCCAGTAATTGCACACCCTTTAGTACACCCATAATACGTGTAATAAAGGTAACCGACCACCATTCCCATTAAAGTCATCCCAAGGTAGAATAGTTTTGTTTTCATTATGCTGCAAAGGTACATTGAGAACGTGTGTTAATATGTATCCTAAGTTACATTTTCATTTTATATACAATAAAGGCTACCTTTGACCCGATGAAACATATTGAAATTAAACACATTGAAACAGCGCTTGACTGGGTTGACGACGCTACAGACGAACAATTGGAAGATGGAATAACTGCATTTTCAGAGAAACAACCTGTGCTTTTAGACTATGTCTTGGCGGCCCCTTCAGAATATGAAAATGAAGCATTAGAAGGGTATTTACTATACTATTTTTGGGTAATTATCGAGTCTTTTAATCAGGCTGGATTGACTCCTGTTGAGATTACTGAAGAAATGATAGAAGCATTTCAGCCGGAATTCTCTACCATGTTGGATGCCTACTTTGAGCAAGATGATGAAGAGTCAGAACAAATGTTGGAAGACTTTTGTGACCAACCTGAGTTAACTCGTTTCATGGCTATGGAAGTATCTACCGACGATGAAGACGGTACCTCAATGGATGATGAAACAGCAACGCAATTGTTTATTGTTACTGCTGCTATGATTACCCTATTGAATCGCGCTTCTCAGGCTTAATCTTTGATTAGTCGCAGTGTTACTGTTTGACCCGCTTTAGTTACTCGGATCAAATACATACTTGCGCGTAGAAAACTCAAATCCAGTTGGATAGGTTCTACAGAATCTACAATTAACGGGAATCCTTGTTCGTAAACAAGTTTTCCGCTGAGGTCGAACACATCGATTTGAGTTCCTGCATTACCCGTTAACATATTGTCTATGGCAATTGTGATTTCCCCGTTGGAAGGGTTTGGATACAGCCAAGCAAAAGCGCCGTCTGGCAACACTGGACAAGGGCCAAATGCACGACCTGGTGATC
This sequence comes from Cryomorphaceae bacterium, assembly GCA_027485365.1. Classification (GTDB taxonomy): domain Bacteria; phylum Bacteroidota; class Bacteroidia; order Flavobacteriales_D; family Crocinitomicaceae; genus UBA952. The sequence continues at coordinate 11,242 of JAIXRD010000231.1, forward strand.
CGCCTTCACAGCCCTGGAACCAATTCGAAGCAAGTGCTTGATTAGCGTTGGCCTCTAAATATTCAAAGGTGAAGTCACTGTTAAAGGGTGCTTGAGGCCATGCAATCGTGGTGTCAAATACTACGCTTTGAAGCAGGGTTCCGTTGATGTCATATAAACGCAACGCATCATTTCGTGAGATTCCATAAGGAAGTTGAAATAGTGCTTTGCCTTCAAAGTATGGGTGCCGTTCAGTAAAAAAGACCGAATCCTTAACAATCAATGCATATTCACCGGGATTTAATTCAAGTCCTGTAAGTGGAAAAATATGGTCTTGTTTTTCATCTTTTAGTGTATAACCCGAAAAATTAATAGGATTGTTCGTGTTATTTTTTAGTTCTATCCAATCTTCTGCATTGTGAGCAATTGTGAGCTTTCCTAGGTTGAACTCACTGAAAATCACTGGTTCATCACAGGGGAAATACGCTTCACCCGGTGATCCTGCAATACATCCACAAAACCAGGATAATGAATCCAGACTAATCGATGTGGTGTATTTATTTTCTAACGTCCTACCGAAACCATTCGCGCAACGAGGAAATGGAGCGTTGTTTGTATATTGCATAGCAAGTAAGGTATCGTTGTTCGGTCGGAAGATATAAATGGAATCCATGCTGTTTTCTAATCCAAATCGAAGATTGCCAACCACATTAGATACCGTAGGATATACAGAATGGAATAATTGCGTGTCTTGTGCTACCACCAAATAACCACCTGCTGGAATTTTAACCCCGTCGCTGAAAGCATAAGCATTGTAGAAGTCATCACTTTTCAAAGACCATCCCGTAAGGTTTACTTCGGTATTTCCATTATTATGCAATTCAATCCAGTTTCCTCCATCCAAGCTAGCATCCGGACGATAATTTATTTCTGAAATCGTGAGCGAGCTGTTGGCTGCGGTCCCTGTGAAAACGGCTGTAAAATAATCATCTGTAGGGATGTTAACCGTCACTGATTCTTGGTTTAACATATTGGCCGGAAGATTTATGTTATATTCCCAATGATCAAAGGTATATCCGGGATTTGCTACAGCAGTAATTTTAACGGGGTTTCCATTGAAGTAAACTCCTGTCCAGGGTAATGAATCTGGAACGATAGTACTGATTTTGATGTAACCCGAACCTGCAGGAATTGTATTCAATGTAACATTGACACTATTTGGTAAGTTGTAATACGTCAACATTTGGTTCCGGACCGCGGTGTTCCTGTTATTAAATTGTCCTAAAATAACATCTCTATTGTAGGTATAATTGTTCATGCCTCCGGCAACATCTCCTGTCCATAGCGCGAAATGACGCGGCATTTCTGGGAGTAGCTCTTCATACATTTGATTAATAATCGGGGTGTATGTATTTTGATGAAGCGTTGTATTCATTAAATCCGCATACCGATTGATGAAGTAATTTCTATAGGTGCTATCCTGCATTAAGTTGCTATGAATGTCGTAATACGTGTTTGGTTGGATAGCATATTGAAACCAATCAAACATGTTTGCATTGTAATCTGTCCAACCCCCAAGACCCCATTCCACATCTTGCAAGAAAAAACGCCATTTATTGTCTGTTGTACGTGTTCTAGCGATTTTTATGTTGTTATATATCCAATCGGTATTTCCATACCACAATTCAGCGGCAATGTAGTCCGTATAATTTTTCAAGTCTAATCGTTTGTCGCATTGACTTAGATAGGTTGGATTGCTTTTATCTGCAGTAGTGATAAAATTGACCATATTATAATACGAACTATCGGATCCTTTTACCGTACGCAAGGCGCCACCATACCAATAACTAACGGAGAGTAAGTCGAGGCTGTCTACGTGATTTCCGTAATTCTCATTGAAATACGTCTCATTCGCTTTTTCTCGAAGCTCATAAACTCCGAAGAATTGTCCATTTAAAAATACATTGGCCGGACGGTAGGCTTGTGAGTTCGCGTATGATTTACGCATGACTCTCATAAATGTCGCATCCCGTTGGTGGTATTGATTCCAGAAATTACTTCCATTACGAATATAAATCGCCTGAATGTCATTTACATACGGTTTTTCTGGAAATAAGGGATAATGTATGTTCTCACCCGTACCAAAGGTTGAGTTGGCAGGTTCAACGGTAACACTGTGTTGAGGGTTTGAGCGACTTCCTCCAGCTCCACCGTCAGGTTTTACCGAAGCTTTGCTTTCAAATTGTTTTGTGCCGTCTGGATTAAAGAACTCAATCACACAAGGTCGTTTCCAATCCGTCCACCAATTATCGAAAATCCCATTCGGCCCATACAAATCATCATTATCGATGGTTAATGAAACAATCGGAATGGTTGAATTCTCATTGATTAAATACGTTTCGGCCTCGATGGGGCTTACAAGTCGATTGGTGCCATTGGGGAAACAACTAACCTTTAGCACAGCGCTAGAATTAATCGAGATCGGACCACTGACAAGGGTAGAGGTAGTATCTGGATCTTGTCCATTCAAGGTGTAGCGAAGAATTCCGTTTTGTGTTGATTGATTTATTGCATTTACTGTTATGGTATCTGGGAAAATCCCACCAATTACATCGAGGGTTGGTTGCTCTTCATACCCAATAAAAGATGCTGCAAAATCATTTGAGGAATTAGGAGTTGGTGTTGGGAAGATAAACCAAGTATTGGTGCCATCAGTTTTCTTTCCTACAGACATATTGGGTTCTAAGTCGGGCACTACAAGACTATCTAAAATGATTCCATTTGAATTACTTAAATAGAGTGTTTCACCGCCGGTTGCAATGGCAAAATTCGTTTCTATGGTTCCTGCCTGCGGCGTATTAAAAAAGGGATGCACATATCCGTTAAATTGCTGTTGTTGTGAAGCTAATCCGAAGGTTAGGAAAGGCCTACAGGTTAAATCCGAACTGGCTGGGTCGGCGTTATGAATTTCAACCGCAAGGACATTCGTTCCATTTTGCAACAAATTCGAAATAACACTCATGTCAAGGTCATAACTGCTGAGGTTTCCTCCTTGATACAATTGCGCTTCATGATCTGCTGCCAACTCATCAAAGGAAGGAGGCGTTCCTGCCAGTCCTTCTCTTGCAATTTCAACGCCGTTTAAATAAGCGACAAATCCATCGTCGTAATCGATGTCTAAAAATGCTTTGGCGATGTCATTAAAATTTGTAACATTGAAGTTGATTCGTGCATAGACGGTAGTTGCAGGACCTATAATATCGGTGCTATCGTCACCATCACCGTAGCCGATGCTTGTTTTTCCTTGACTCCAACTGGACGCATCAAACGCTGTTGTATACCAATCTGGAATTGCTGCATTCGGTATGGTATATGACCATAGCGATTGATGATCAATTGGGCTCTCAAAATGATTAACTAAATACGTCGTTCCTTGTTCATTAGCGAGAATAGTGGCGAATCCGTTCGCAGGTATGGCAATGGGAGGAAATGCCCACTTATTCAAGGTAGTTCTGTTGTCCGATAAATAAAGTCCTTGCAGTGCTTGTGAAGTAACGCTTGCATTGTAGATTTCTATCCAATCAGGTGAAGTCCCATTTGCTAAAACATAGTTCGTGCCATTGGCATTACTTGCCTCGTTAATAAAGACTTGCGCATTTGTTGTAAAACTAATTGCTGCGGTAAGGAATAGAAGTAAAAGTTTTTTCATTACCTCAAAGTTAAGGATTTAATCCTAGAAATTTTTATCCAAACCCAAGGGAGAATGCTAACGCGGCAAGGCAAAGGATTAATCCGATTGTTTTTTGAACGGTAAATTTTTCTTTAAAGAGTGTTACACCAAGAATGGCTGCAAAAATCACTACGCCAACATTGGCAAGTGAAAGGATTTGATGTGGTTGTAAATTAAGTGTATTGTATGACTTGACTAATAAATAGATAGAGAAATAATTTGGAATTCCCAAGATAATTCCCCCAATCCAACTTCTTCGATCGAAGCTTACCTTTCCTTGGATGCGCTTAATGATGAAGTAGCCTAGTCCCATGATACCAGCCATTAAAAACCCAAGTGCAGCGAAAACGCCATCGTGAAAACCATTAGGTAGCCATCTGGAATTAGTAAAATATAATACTAAATCAAGACCAGCACTCCCGAAAAATAAAACTAAAAGCATCCAGAGGTTGCCCTTAGATTGGTTGTTGCCCTGTTTTGAAAACGAAACAAGAAATACGCCTACTATGGCTGCAACTAAGGGAATAACATTTGTCCATGACAAAGGGGTGTGATTAATCAGTAGTACCAGGATAACGGAAAGGGCCATTGACATTTTCACAGAAATCGAAGTGGTCGAAACTCCATTCTTCTGCGAGCTCAGTCCCATGAGAATGAAAAGTGAAATGAATAATACACCACACAACAGTGCGTAGGGCATTCCGGTTTCTAAGGCAGCGCTTGCAGGAATGTGGTCATGAAAAAGAAATATTCCACATGCAAAAGCTACGAAGTAATTTGCGATAACAGCTTGTAGGGTATCTATTTTCCAAGCCGGGAAGGATCTAAAAAGAACAAAAATCAGACTTGAGGCTAAAACACTTAGGAATAACTCCATTATTTTCTTTGGTAATAGTAAATGGTATCTGTTGGTCCGTAGGGGTGCGAACGAATTGGAGTTTTTGTAAGAACAGGCGCACGCATACCTTCTTTAAATTGCGTTGAGCTTACAATAACCCTCGCCTCATCCCAAACATTATCAATAATAAAATACTGTAACGTACGGCTTCCACCCTCCACCAAAATGCTTAGAATATTACGCTTGTATAGTTCCTCAAGAATTAGTTTAGTTGATGTTTCTGCAATTTTAATCCATTCTGTTTGACCTTCAACTGCATTTTTTACGCGATTAAAAACCAGGGTAGGTGCTTCATTTGAAAATACCCCAACATCCTTGGATAATTTTAAATTGCTGTCAATGACAATGCGTGTTGGATTCGTACCACTAAATTCTCGAACCGTCAGCGAAGGATTGTCATTAAGTATGGTGTTTCTTCCCACCAAGATGCCCTGCTCTTCTGAACGCCATTTATGCACTAAAACTTTAGTTTCAGGACTGGAAATCCAATGAATTCCGACTTCGTCTTCCTCTCGGTTCCGATCTAAAAATCCATCTTGAGTTTGTGCCCATTTAAGGATAACATAGGGTCGACGCTTTTCGTGGAAGGTGAAAAATCGTTTGTTTAAAGCCCTGCATTCATCTTCTAATATACCTTCCACTACTTCAATTCCTTCGCGCTTTAACCGGTCAATGCCTTTACCTGCAACGGAAGGATTTGTATCTCGACTTCCAATGACAACTCGCCTCGGTTTTAACGCGAGGATTGCCAAGGTGCAAGGCGGGGTTTTACCAAAATGTGTACAGGGTTCTAAGGAAACATATACGGTGGACCCTTGAATTGCGGAATCGTCTCCCACATCACGTATTGCATTGATCTCCGCGTGTGGTCCACCAAAAATTTCATGATAGCCTTCGCCAATAATAAGGCCTTCCTTTACGATTACGCAACCTACCATTGGGTTGGGTGCCACCTTTCCCTGACCTTGATAAGCTAAATCTATGCAACGTTGTATATACTGTTCGTCTTCAGTCACCCCACAAAGTTAATCAAAGCAAAGACATATGCCACATGCATTAAGGTGCTCCCGCTTTAATTTCATACCTTTGCAGCCATGGCGCATAAATCAGGTTTTGTAAATATTGTTGGAAGTCCGAATGTTGGTAAATCAACCCTGATGAATCAGTTGGTTGGTGAAAAGCTTTCTATTGTTACTTCAAAGGCGCAAACAACGCGGCATCGGATCCTAGGGATTGTGAATGATGAAGACCATCAAATTGTGTTTTCTGATACTCCGGGTGTGGTTAATGTATCTTACAAGCTACATGAGAACATGATGGAATACGTTTCTGTTTCACTTCAAGATGCAGATGTATTGCTTTTTGTCACGGACACCGTAGAACAAAAAATGAATCATGAAGCTACATTGGAACGAATCAAAAAGTTGAATGTTCCGGTTCTGTGTTTAATCAATAAGGTTGATAAGTCGCATCAAGAAAAGGTGGCTGAACGCATTGAATACTGGAAAAATGAAATTCCAAATGCAGAGGTTTATCCCATTTCTGCACTGCACAACTTTAATATCGACATCGTTTGGGAACGTATACTAACGTTGATTCCTGAAAATCCGCCGTATTACGACAAAGATGAATTATCTGATCGACCGATGCGGTTTTTTGTATCTGAAATCATACGTGAGAAGATTTTTAATTTCTGTCAAAAAGAAATTCCCTACAGTACTCAAATTGAAATCGAAATGTATGAAGATACGGTTCACCTCATTCGGATTCGAGCCATTATCATCGTAGAACGAGATTCTCAAAAGGGAATTATCATTGGTAAAGGAGGGGAGATGTTAAAGAAAATTGGACGTCAAGCGAGAATTGACATTCAAAAATTCTTAGATAAGAAAGTGTTTCTAGAGACCTTTGTGAAAGTAGATAAAGACTGGAGGTCTTCAGAAGCTAAATTGAAAAAATACGGATATTAATGAGCAACATTATTGCAATTGTAGGCCGGCCTAATGTCGGAAAATCAACTTTGTTTAATCGCTTAACCGAATCGCGCGATGCGATTGTGAAAGAGGTGAGTGGGGTAACTCGTGACCGAATTTATGGTAAAGGGGAGTGGAATGGGTATAAATTTTCGGTGATAGATACCGGTGGATATGCCACAACCAAAGAGGATATTTTTGAAGGAGAAATCAGGAAACAGGTAGAGCTGGCCATCGATGAAGCAAAGGTTATTCTGTTCATGGTCGATGTTATGACAGGGATTGTAGAAATGGACTTATTGGTGGCTGAATTACTTCGCAAGAGTAAAAAGAAAATTCTTGTTGTTGCAAATAAAGTAGATACCAACGACCGCATTGGGATGTCTGCAGAGTTTTATTCCTTTGGATTGGGCGATGTATTTGATTTGAGTGCTGCGAATGGTGGTGGAACAGGTGATTTACTCGATGAAGTAGTTACTTTTTTAGATAAGGAAGATGATGCAATTTTGGAACAAGACGATCTTCCGAGAATCGCTATTGTTGGCCGTCCGAATGTTGGAAAGTCATCCATGATTAACGCCTTAACTAATTCTGAGCGAAACATTGTAACGGACATCTCAGGTACTACACGGGATTCAATTCACACAAGATACCGCGCGTTTGGTCATGATTTCCTTTTAATTGACACCGCTGGTATTCGGAAAAAAGCGAAAGTTACCGAAGACATCGAATATTATTCTGTGCTTCGTTCAGTTCGTACTATTGAAAATTCAGATGTTTGTCTTCTAATGATTGACGCGTCCGAAGGGCTTCAAAAGCAAGATTTGGCGATTTTTTATATGATAGAGAAAAACTCTAAAGGGGTTGTAGTGTTGGTGAATAAGTGGGATTTGGTTGAGAAAGACCATACAACCATGAAGGATTTTGAAGAGAATTTACGTAATCAGTTGGCACCCTTTAATGATGTACCAATAATCTTCACCTCTACCATTACCAAACAACGTATCCACAAGGCCATTGAAACTTGTATGGAGGTGTTTGCAAATCGAACGAAGAAAATTCCTACCTCTAAGTTAAATGAGGTCATGTTAGAAATAATTCTAGATAATCCTCCTCCAGCAGTAAAAGGAAAGTACGTGAAGATTAAGTTTGTTCAGCAATTGCCTACCCACGCTCCCGCCTTTGCTTTCTTCTGTAATTTACCTCAATATGTGAGCGAGTCGTATAGCCGATTCATTGAGAATCGTTTAAGAGAACAGTTCAATTTCACAGGAGTTCCAATTAAGATTTTCTTTAGAAAGAAATAAACCCATCCATCTTTTAAAAGAAGATAAAATAGCTTCGAATTATTAGGCATAAAAAAAGCATCAGTATACTGATGCTTTTGCTTTTGATTTTTTCTGAAGTTTAGTTTATCTCAGTACGTTGACCGTTCCGCTAACCACTTTCTTCTCGTCCGTTTCTTTGTTGGAATATTTGATGACCCAGGTATAGCCTCCAGCTTGAACTTTTCTGCCGTCTACCCCATATGTACCATCCCATCTACCTTCTGCGTCATTACTTTCCCAAATCAACTCTCCCCAACGATTGAACAACTGCAAATTGAAATTAAATGGATCAAACCCGGTAGTAAATACTGGGAACCACGTTTGATTGTGTTCGTCCTGATCCGGAGTAAAGGTATTTGGAACGTAGTAAATTGGATCCGAAATAACGGGTAATGATAACTCATATGTTGTAGAACAACCAAGGGCTGTACTAGCAGTTAAGCTAACTAGCATATTTTCTGTAATTCCATTGTAGAAATGTGGCTCTTCGAATACAGTAGCGGTTTGACCGTCACCATATTCCCAAAAATAACTAATGGCCCCAATGGTTGTATTTGTGAAGTTGATTGTTTCTGAAGTGGAGGAAAGCACATTAGGATTCGAGGTAAAGGTTGTGTTTGGATAATTTTCCATACAGATGTAGTCTGTGTAGGTGGTAGTTTCTAAACATCCTTGTAAGTTATACTGTAAGGTAATCGTATGACAGCCCGCTGCAGTAAACATATAATCAACATTTGGCGTAGTTCCGATGGTAGTTCCATTCCATTGGTAGGTATAGCTAGCACCTGGAACTGGAATTGTATTGAAATTGACCATCAACGGGTTGCATCCAGTCAACGTGTCTGCTTCAAATACAGGAGGAACAGAAGGTACAACGATAACGTTCATTGTAACCGAATCAGCGCATTGGTTTGGATTTGGCGTAAAATTAAAAGTAAACGTGCCTGGTATCGAACTATCAATAGTTGGTGGATTCCAACTACCTACTATGCCAGGGTTATTGTTTGAAACCAATGGGAATACCGGTGGTACATCTCCCTGACATACTAAAGGCATTTGCGTGAATTGTGGGATATTCAGCGGGTCAATCGTAATGTACATTGATGCTGAATCTGAACATTGGAATGGGTTTGGCGTAAAATTATAAAACACTGTTCCAGGGATATTCGTATTAATTACAGCTGGATTCCAAGAACCTAAAATCGGAACAGCATTTGTTGAACTCGCGGGAAGTATAACTCCTTGGGTGAATTGGCACAATGGTCCGATTTGTTGGAAAGTGGGCTCTGTGTAGTTTAGCACCGTGATATCCATTGTTGTGGATACTGCACATTGTCCTGCGGTAGGAGTAAAAGTATAGGTATAAAGTCCAGCAGAAGCAGTTGTAATGGTAGGTGGCGCCCATGTCCCAGTATATGGAGTAGGGTTTGTAGAAGGATTTGGTAAGGCCGGAGGTGCACTATTAATACACATCGGCATAATTTGATTGAACGAAGGCGTTTCATTCGGTAAAATCGTAATGTTCATGGTCGCCGGAACTGCACAGAATTGCGGAGCTGGTGTAAAAATGTAGGGATACGTTCCAGGTGCTGCGGATGAGATTACTGAAGGCGACCAAGTACCTGTTAGTGCAGGGACATTATTTGATGAGCCAGGTAAGCCCGGTACCGCGCCGTTGTGACAAATTGGAGCAATTTGCGTAAAGGCTGGGTTTATAGGCGTGTTTACTACGACTAACGTAGTAGCAGTACCGTTACAGTTGGGTGTAGTATAATTTAGCGTATACGTCCCACTATCCAATGGTGTTGAATTCGGAATAGTCGGGTTTTGAAGGTTTGAAGTAAATCCGTTTGGTCCGGTCCAAGAATAAGTTGTCGCTCCGTTGGATGCCGTAAGTGTAATGGTTTGACCCGCGCAATATGGACCACCATTGGACGCCGTTACGTTAATACCTCCAGCTTGATAGTTAATTGTTACGTATCCGTGATTGGTATTATTTGCCGCCAAACAAGTCCCTCCAGGAGGTACTAAAGATGATCCTGCACCACCGCCACCGCCTCCGTTGGCACCCGTACAGCAACCGTCGTTACCGCCGCCGCCACCGCCGTAATATCCGCCACCGCCGCCGCCGCCAGATGCAGTTTGCCAAAGTCCAGCTTGACCTCCGTTACCTAGTGTTCCAGGAGAACCTCCTGGAGGTGTTCCTGCCCAAGGAGTTCC
>JAIXRD010000224.1 GCA_027485365.1 Cryomorphaceae bacterium
AATGCATACCCCATTCTTGAAACGCTATTCACGATTTACCGCAGAAAAATTCACCAAGGCAAAAGTCCTGGGCAGCCTGATGGCATACATTTTCATACGCTGATTTACAGACGTATTCTGAATCCGACTAGCCCTAAGAATAAGAATGATTGGCTCTCGGCAAATGCCAAGACAGCGCCCTACCTTTGGATTCTGAGTAGCTTTGCTGTGGTTCCTGCCATCCTGTGGTGGCCATCTACCCCAATCCTAGTTACATTTGCAGTGGTATTTGCTGTCTCATACATTTGGCTCTATAAGAAAGTTGTGACCTTCAGGACGCCTAGATGGATGCATCCGTACTAATGAAACGATACGGACAGAGGAGAAGGTTGTAAATTATTATGCCCCCACCGAAATATTAAAGCCGATGCAATCATGAAATCTGTGAGTTGAATCAAGAATCATGCCATTAACTTAGTTAATTTTCAGCTTCAATTGACTAAGATAATTAGCGCCATCAGATGTTCCCTCTTCTGGGGCCCACGGAGCGATCTCCTTTGCAATGGTAGCAATAAATGGTCCAGATTTTACCTCTAAAAGAATTGAATTCTCGACTAGGGCTACTACAGTATGCCAAATATCGGGGGACAACTCAACACCAATAATAGATACGCCTTGAGCAAGAAATTTTTCCGTTCCAAATTTGCAGATACTTATGATCCCGCCAACCTCATCGAAAATTATTAATGCAAAAAGGCCTCTTACTGCCACCAAAGTCTCTTCTTTGGGGTCCTCTAAATGTCTGTGAGGAGGAATATAACTGTCAACCCCCACCGCATTAAATAGTTTTTGGCATGGCTCAGAGTGATCAAGGTGCAAATTAAAATTTTTTCTACCTCTAAGGGAGTCTAAAGCAGATAAAGACAAATTATCCAAAAATTCCATCGAGAATTCTTTGAAGCTCATATTTTAAGAGCCGCCAATATTTGCGCAACCGCAACTTCAGTTGAAAACATCTCTTTTGCCAATTTTTTACAACGCAAATTAAATCCCTCGTCCTCGTTCAACCGATAAACTAAGGCTTCTGCAAATCTTCTTAGCTCGTTCACTGACGATCCAGTATAAACAGAGCCAACATTGGCCTCATTTATCAAATAAACTAGATCATTCCCTGGATTAATTTTTGCTAGCACCGGAAGTCCAGACTGCATATAAGATAAAAACTTTCCCGGGATATTGTGAGTCTTGTGACGTGAATCTAAGATCACCATCCCAATATTGCATTGACCATAGAGAGCGGGGATCTCCGCAGAATCAACTTCATCAAAAAATAAAATGTTGTTAAGACTGCGATTTATTGCTTGTTGCTTTAAATCTGCATACTCACTACCTCTACCAACCATTAGAAAACCGATATCTGCTCTATCAAGCAAAGATTCTGCCAAATCGAGCACAATCGCCATGCCTTGAGCAACCCCCATATTTCCGGCATAAACAAATACCTTTCTTCCAGCCAAAAAAGTATCGCCAACAGATATGCTGCAAATACCGGGCGAGGTCTCTGATAACCAATTTTGCAACAACTCAATTTTCTTTGAATTAAATTGAGGCCAGCTTTTAAAGTACTCAATATTTTTACCGGCCTGAACTCCGATAGTATCTGCAATCCTATATTGGTTAACCTCAATCCACTTGAAAAATCTATACGCAATGCCCTTTCTCATCAGGCCGAGGTCAAGCGCCCACTCCGGAAAAATGTCACGAAGAATTAGATAGCTTCTGCATGAGGAGTTTCTTTTAAGTCTTTTAACAAATGGTGCCCAGAAAATTGTAGGGGAGTACCAAATTACACCGCTTAATTTTTCACTAGAAAGTGGCGACTTTAAATAACGCATCCACATGAGATAGGGCATAAAAAATTCGGCTGCCGCTCTTCTTATGTAACCCACATCCTTGGTTTTTGGTGACTTCAATCTGAGCACCCGAACCCCATTCAATACTTCCAACTTCCAAGCCTGGTCTAACTCGAAATCTGGAATAATAACTAAGGGCGAAATCCCTTGTTTATAAAACTCAATAGCGAGATCCTTAAGCTGTGCTGCTGCAGATGTTCGTGCGGGGTAATAAGAATCAGCAACAACCGCAATGCATTTCATATACAAACTACTTTGACCAAACTGTTCTATTCACATAATCAACGTAACTCATCACTACGCGAAGTAGCTGCTTAGAAACAGGGCCACCTTCATAGTCAGCAACTGAAGCCATCACTCTCCTGGTCTTATCGTGCTGGGCAATAATTACTCTTATCGCGTCCAATACTCTGTCTTTTTTTAAGCCACTCATAATCAATGTGCCCTCATCCATCCCCTCGGGACGCTCGTGAGCATTCCGAATGGTAATGGCAGGAAGATTTAATAGTGACCCTTCTTCAGAAATTGTTCCACTATCAGACACGACGCAAAGAGCCTCCATTTGGAGTTTGATATAGTCACAAAAACCAAATGGCTTCAAAAACTGAATATGTTTATTTAGTCCACCTAACTCCATTGTGTCCAATCGCTTTTTTGTTCGAGGATGTGTGGAAACAATAACCGGCATATCGTAAGTGTCGGCAATAGCATTGAGTGCCTCAACCATATCGCGCATATTTTCTTTACTATCTATATTTTCTTCTCGATGGGCGCTGACAATAAAGAATTTGTTTGGCTCCAGACCCATTTGCCCTACGACATTAGAGCTCATGATTTTTGGCATATAAAAATCAAGAACCTCTTGCATGTGTGATCCAGTTTTAATAATGGTCTCGGCAGGAATGCCCTCTGCCATTAAATAGCGACGAGCATGCTCTGTTAAGACCAAATTAATATCGCTTAAGTGATCCAAAACTTTGCGATTCAGCTCCTCTGGAACCCGCTGATCAAAGCAACGATTTCCAGCTTCCATATGAAATACAGGTATTTTTCTTCGCTTTGCAGCAATTACGGCTAAACATGAATTTGTATCCCCGTAGAGCAAGATGGCATCAGGCTTCTCCATCTCCATTACTTCATCCGACCTCTCAATCACCCTACCAATAGTTTGTGCCGCATTGTTTCCCACAGCCTCTAGGAAATAATCGGGCTTGCGTATACCTAAATCCTCAAAAAAAAGCTGATTTAGCTCATAGTCATAATTTTGGCCAGTATGGACAAGTACGTGATTGGTATGCAAATCAAACTCAGCAATCGCTCGACTCATCTTAATTAACTCAGGCCGAGTACCGACTATGGTCATAACTTTAAGCATTCAATGCATCCTTAATATAATCCAACTTTAATAGAGTATTTTTTATCTGGTCTATATTCAAGCGTTCTGTATTATGCGATGTGTAATCTTCTTGATGAGAAATTTCCTCTTCGCCCTCCGTAAAGTATTGTGCATAATTTAAATCTCTATTGTCCGAAGGTATGCGGTAATACCTACCCATATCACAAGCCTTAGCCATTTCTTCGCGCGAGATCAAAGATTCATATAGCTTCTCACCATGTCGAGTGCCAATTATACGAATATCTCCATCCTTCTTAAAAAGCTCTTGAATCGCCTGCGCTAAATCGGCAACTGTAGAGGCTGGTGCTTTTTGCACAAAAATATCACCCTGCTTACCATGCTCAAACGCATACATTACCAGGTCAACAGAATCCTCTAACGACATTAAAAATCGTGTCATATTTGGATCAGTCACCGTAATCGCTTTACCACCCTTAATCTGCGACACAAATAGAGGAATAACCGATCCACGAGAGGCCATAACATTGCCATAACGAGTGGCGCAAAGAATTGTTTCACTTTCACGTTGTGAACGAGCCTTAGCGATCATGAGTTTTTCTGCCATCGCCTTTGATATTCCCATTGAATTTATAG
>JAIXRD010000184.1 GCA_027485365.1 Cryomorphaceae bacterium
ATCCGTGATTACGATGTATACGTTGGTAAGAACATGGAATTCAAGGTGGTGAAAATCAACGAAGAATTTAGAAATGTTGTTGTTTCTCATAAAGCGCTTATTGAAGCTGAAATTGAAGAGCAGAAAAAACAAATCATCTCTGGTCTTGAAAAAGGACAAGTATTGGAAGGTGTTGTTAAAAATATCACTTCATACGGTGTATTCATCGATCTTGGTGGTGTAGACGGATTAATTCACATTACAGACCTTTCCTGGGGTCGCGTGAACCATCCAGAAGAATTACTAGAGCTTGACCAAAAAATCAACGTAGTAATCCTTGATTTTGATGATGACAAAAAACGAATTGCATTAGGATTGAAACAACTTCAACCACATCCATGGGATTCACTTGACGTGAACTTAAATGTTGGTGATAAAGTTTCTGGTAAAGTAGTGGTTATGGCTGACTACGGTGCGTTTATTGAAATCGCAGCGGGTGTTGAAGGATTAATTCACGTTTCAGAAATGTCTTGGTCTCAACACTTACGTAGTGCGCAAGATTTCATGAAAATCGGAGATACTGTTGAGGCAGTTATTTTAACACTTGATAGAGATGAGCGCAAAATGAGTCTTGGAATCAAACAATTGATGACAGATCCATGGAGTGAAATCGAAAGCAAATATGGTGTTGATTCTAAGCACACTGCTAAAGTTCGAAACTTCACCAACTTTGGTGTATTTGTTGAACTTGAAGAAGGTGTTGATGGATTAATTCATATTTCTGATTTATCTTGGCAAAAGAAAATCAAGCATCCATCAGAATTCTGTAAAGTTGGTGATATGCTAGATGTAATTGTAATGGAAATCGATCGTGAAAACCGTAGAATTTCTCTAGGTCACAAACAATTGGAAGAAAATCCATGGGATGTGTTCGAAGGAACGTTTGCTGAAGGCTCAACGCACTCAGGAACGATCACTGAAATGAAAGACAAATCTGGTATTGTTTCTCTTCCTTATGGAGTTGAAGGAATTTGTCCAAGTAAGCATTTACGTAAGGCAGATGGTTCTAACGCGAAAGTGGAAGAAACCCTTGATTTCGTTGTGATTGAATTCAACAAGGATGCTAAGAAAATTGTTTTATCTCACACTCGAACGTTTGATGATACACAAGAAGCTCCTGCACCAGCAGCTAAACCAGCAAAAGGTGCTAAGAAAGCAAGCACAGGTTCAAACACTGACGAAGCAGTTAAAGCAATCAACAAAGGAAATGAAAAATCTACCCTTGGTGATTTAGATGCATTAGCAGGATTGAAAGAAAAAATGGAGAAAGGCGAATAAGCCCTATTCAATATAACTAATTTAAAGAGGTCTTCGGACCTCTTTTTTTTTTGGACTTAGAACCAAACAATACGTAGAGTATTTGCTATTAATTCCCCTACCTTTACACCATGGATTTTGAATTGGTTTCTGCATACCAACCCACCGGGGATCAACCTGAGGCGATTCGTCAATTGATTGAGGGAGTAAACGCAGGGATAACATTTCAAACCTTATTGGGAGTAACAGGTAGCGGTAAAACCTTTACCATGGCTAATGTGATTGAACAGGTTAAAAAACCAACCTTGATTCTTTCACACAACAAGACCTTAGCCGCACAATTATTTGCTGAATTCAAACAGTTTTTCCCTAATAATGCCGTAGAATACTTCGTTTCTTATTACGACTACTATCAACCGGAAGCCTATATTCCCGTTACCAACACCTACATTGAAAAAGACCTTTCGATTAACGATGAAATTGAAAAACTCAGGTTATCCGCTTCATCCGCCCTACTCTCTGGTCGTAGAGACATTATCGTTGTTGCATCGGTTTCTTGTATTTATGGAATCGGAAATCCCAACGAATTTAAGAAGAGCATTCTCCCCATTCATGTGGGCATGGAAGTTCCAAGAAACAAATTTCTACATCGATTGGTTGAGAATTTATATACCCGCAGCGAAGAAGTCTTTGAACGAGGAATGTTTCGAGTTACAGGCGACACGGTCGATATTTATTTAGCATATGCAGATCATGTGGTAAGAATCTTATTTTTTGGTGATGAAATCGAAGGGATCCAATCCATTGACCCAGTAACCAGTCATGTGTTTGAAACGCACACTGAGTTAAACTTGTATCCTGCAAACCTGTTTGTTTCAAGTCCTGAAAATACCTTGCAAGCTATACACCAGATTCAAGATGATCTCGTGTTTCAAGTGGATCAATTCAAAAAAAACGGACGCTTAGAAGAAGCAAATCGCCTGTATGAACGGGTTTCCTATGACCTTGAAATGATTCGAGAACTCGGTTATTGCTCAGGAATTGAGAATTATTCCCGGTATTTCGACAACCGTCAGCCCGGTGATCGCCCCTTTTGTTTGCTCGATTATTTCCCCGAAGACTACCTCATGATGGTGGACGAAAGCCACGTGACCTTACCTCAAGTAAAAGGGATGTATGGAGGAGACAGGGCACGAAAAATAAACTTGGTAGAATATGGGTTTCGCCTACAGGCTGCAATCGATAATCGACCTTTGAAATATGAAGAATTTGAAGGACTGCTCAACCAGTGTGTATTTGTTTCGGCTACTCCGGCGGCCTTAGAAATTGAACTTTCGGAAGGCGTCATGGTTGAACAAGTTATCCGTCCTACGGGCCTACTCGACCCCATTATTGAAGTTCGCCCTAGCCGCTTTCAAATCGATAACTTAATAGAAGAAATTCAAGCGCGAGTTGCATTGAATGAACGTGCCTTAGTTACTACGCTCACCAAACGAATGGCTGAAGAACTGCAAAAATACCTTACCAAAGTTGGTGTTAATTGCCAGTACATACACAGCGACATTGACACCTTGGACCGGGTAGAAATCTTGCGTGAGCTTCGCATTGGAACCTTCGATGTATTGGTTGGGGTTAACTTACTGCGCGAAGGACTCGACTTAGCCGAAGTGTCGTTGGTTGCAATATTGGATGCCGACAAAGAAGGGTTCCTAAGGAATGTGAAATCATTGGTTCAAACGGTTGGACGTGCTGCACGGAACGTGAATGGTCGTGTTATCATGTATGCCGACAAGATGACTGAATCAATGCGCTTAACAATTGAAGAAACAGAACGTCGGCGAAGCATTCAAATCGCATACAACGAAGCCCATGGTCTTTCTCCCCAGCCTTTGAATAAGCCCATCGATTCGGGACTAAAAAACAGCTCCAAACAAGACAATAGCTACAAGCAGCCAAAAAACATCAGTAACATCAACGAATCGCAGCACAACTATAAGAACCTACAAGAGCTTGAAAAAGCAATAAAACAGTTTAAAAAAGAGATGCAACGTGCTGCAAAGGAATTAGATTTTATCTTAGCGGCATCAATTCGAGATCAAATAATCGCATTGGAAAAATTAAAAGATTCATTTATATGAAACAGTTATCTATACTCAGAATTTTGGCTATTTCGGAAGGGATTTCCTATATCGCCTTTGGCATTACTATGCCCATCAAATACCTCATGCATTGGCCCCTACCAAATTACATCGTTGGTATGAGCCATGGATTGCTTTTCATAGCATATTGTCTTTGGGTATTGATTGTAGGAATACGTTTTAAAAAGAAGGTTGAATTTTATGTGGTTGGATGGCTCATGTCCTTGATACCCTTAGGAACCTTTTGGTTTGAACGTAAATACCTTAAAAATTCGGAGCTAAAGGAAACCGAACTTTTGGATTAAGAAGTTTAACAAAAAACCAATCTCATCCCACGAACACTGTTGATATGATCAACCCCGAATATCAAAAATCACTAAACAAAAGCGCCGAATCCCACAAGGAAATAAGGTCTTTCTTGAAGAAAGTTAGGAAGCACAAAGAGCTTGACACGATTTTTCGGGAGGCGCATGAAAAGGCCTTTGAAAAAATAGATTGCTTACAATGTGCTAATTGTTGCAAGACAACCTCCCCTATTTTTCGAGACACAGATATTCGAAGAATTGCGAAGCATCTTCGAATTAAGGAATCAAAATTCATTAGCGATTACTTGCGCATGGATGAAGATTCTGATTATGTACTACAAAAGAGCCCCTGTGCATTTCTTGGGGAGGATAACGCATGTAGCATTTATGAGCATCGTCCACTCGCATGCCGTGAATACCCACACACCAACAGGAAATACATGCACCAAGTACTCGATATTACGGATAAAAATGCACATATATGTCCAGCGGTGGCTGACATTGTATTTCAACTCATGGGTTAATTGCTTATTTTTGAAGGAATGCCTGTCACACTGATTATTACCGTTTATAAAGATTACAATGCGCTTGAACGTGTATTGGATTCTGTGTGTAAGCAAACTCAGATCCCAAAACAGCTCATCATTGCACACGATGCAATAGACGACTTGATTCATAATACTATGGATCGATTTAAGTCAAAACTGAATATCACATACATTAATCAGGAGGATACCGGTTTTAATAAGAATCGTATTCTGAATAAAGCAATCCTTCTTGCAACCTGTGATAAGTTAGTGTTTATCGATGGAGATTGTATTTTACACCCTGCGTTTATTGCGGCTCATCAAGCGTATATTAAGACAGGAACTTACACTGCCGGCCGTCGATTGGATTTAGATGCTGTAAGTTCTGATCGAATTCGCAACGAAGGAATTAATTCAATCAACTTATTGCGCCTTTTGGCTAATAAAACAAAGCGCGTGGAGGAAGGAATATATTTTCATGGAACTCCTTTACAAATTAACAAGCCCGCACGACTCCTTGGATGTAATATGGGCTGGCATAAGCAGGACCTTATTGCCCTAAATGGTTTTGACATGGACTATATTCTACCGGGCTATGGAGAAGATACGGACATTGAACACCGTGCCGCATTGATGGGGATGCGTTCCGCTAATTTACGCTGGAAAGCGATTCAATATCATTTATTTCATGAACGACCGGAACGTGAAGAGGACATCACTCAAAGTCGCAACATGTTTGAAAAAAAGAAGGAAATTGGTTATTATTTTTGTGAGCATGGATTAACCAACCTTGATTTAAAATTTCCACATGAATAGATACAACTAATGTTATGCCCGCAACGTCTCTTTCTCGCTTAATTCTATGAAACCACTCCTATTTCCTCTGCTTCTTATTTTTATTGCATTTCAATCTCTTGGTCAACGAGCAAAAGATGGTTCGTATACCGTAACATCCTTGAATGCTTTAGTTAATAGTTATACCGTACTTAATGCCAATGCCACTGCCGGACAATCCTTAATAACCGTTGCATCAAACACGATGGTTGGAGGTTTTTTCCAAGGCGTATTGACTCCTGGAGATTTAATTATGATCATTCAGATGCAAGGGGTTAATTTAAATGTGGATACCTATCCAGCCAGTGAATTTGTAAGCTCAGGCGGCCAATTCTGGGGACCCTATACGACACCTCAAGGACATATTAATGATTGGAACCAGCACATCCCGTTGTGGGGAGAAATCACAAACTATAACAATGCAGGAAAATTCGAATTGGCTGAAGTAAAATCTATTTCTGGCGCCAATACCATCAGTTTGATGTGTCCGTTGACGAATAGCTACACAAGCGCAGGACGTGTGCAAATCGTTCGAATTCCGCGGTTTGCAAACCTTACCTTGAATTCAAATACGTCGATTGTTCCAAGTTTATGGAATGGTTCAACGGGAGGCGTCGTTGCCGTAGAGGTGAACGGTAATTTATTAATTAATGCCAATGCTAAAATTTCAGCAAGTGCCTATGGATTCAGAGGCGGGGTAACAGAAGACCAAACGCTTGGTAGTCCCCCCGGAAATGTTAACGACATTGGGTTTTGTGCGTCACATGTCGCTACGCAAGGTGGGGAAAAAGGAGAAAGTATTGCAGGATTTTATACAGAATATGACGCCATTTATTCCAGATATTGCAAAAGTGCACCAGCCAATGGCGGGGGCGGGGGAAATAACCACAATGCTGGCGGCGGTGGAGGATGCAATGTAGGTAACACCGCGCAAACCTATACTGGAAAAGGAGTTCCCAATCCTTTATATAATGTAAATTGGAACCTCGAAGCCGCAGGAATGGGTGGATCGATTAGTCCAGGAGGCGGAAGAGGCGGATATTCAGGCGCCACGGTGAATCAAAATGAAAATACGGTTGGACCGAACAATACCACTTGGGGTGGTGATTATCGCAGAAAGGAAGGCGGGCTTGGTGGACATCCACTCGCACAAGACAATACGCGAATTTTCGTTGGCGGTGGTGGTGGGGCAGGAGATCAAAACAACGCCCAAGGAGGTAATGGTGGTCGAGGTGGCGGCATTGCCTACATAAAAGTTTACGGAACAATTTCTGGAAGCGGATCTATCGAAGCAAATGGAGCAAATGGCGTAAATGCTAATCCGAACGGTCAAACAGCACTTCAAGCCTCAACGCAGAAATTCGGAAATGATGGCGCGGGCGGTGCAGGCGGAGGCGGATCAATTTATATCTCAAACTCAACAGCAATTCCAAATACATTGACACTTCAAGCCAATGGAGGAAATGGAGGAAATCAAGTAATTTCTTTTGGCGCATTTGCCTCTTCTCCAACCATGGAAGCGGATGGACCCGGCGGCGGCGGAGGCGGCGGATACATTTCTATTTCATCGGGTACACCCATTCAACAAGTAAATGGCGGAGCATCAGGCGTTACGAATTCAACATTTGTACCAAATTTCCCGCCAAATGGTGCAACAGGAGGTGCCGTTGGAATAACAAACACCAATGCCTCATTTTACGATATCATAGCCGCAAACGATACCATTTGTGGTAATGGCAGTGTTACCTTAAGCGCATCCACTGTTGGTAACCCACCCGCTGGTAATTTAACATGGTATACCACCCCGTTTGGTAATACCATTGTCGCTACAGGAAATTCATACACGACCCCAAACTTAAACACCACAACTACCTACTACATTGGAATTTGTCCAGGTTCCTTTAGAAAACCGGTAACCGTTGTCATTGGCTCAGCTCCTTTAATCACTGGAATTCCCACCATTACGAACGCAACCTGCTTAACACCCGGTTCTATCACAGGATTGACCGTAAATGGCGGAGCCCAACCTTATTCTTATTCATGGTCGAACAACGGAGGAAATACCCTAAATCTAACCAATGCTCCTGCTGGCACCTATACACTTACCGTTTCAGACGCGGCAGGTTGTTCTACCACTTCTGCTCCGTATACAATTACCGGAACGAGCGGACCAACTGTAAATACAACCGCTGCGCTAATTACACCGCAATCCTGCAATGGTTCGATGGGTTCCATTAACGGAATAACTACTACAGGAACCAATTTAACCTATTCATGGAGTAATAACGGAGGTAACGCACTAAACCCAATCGGCTTGGCAAGCGGATCTTATACCCTTACGGTAACAGATGCTAACGGATGTACGGCAACAAGTAGTCCTTTAACTGTACCATTCACTCAAGGACCAAGCATTAATAGCAGTCAAGCTGTATATTCATTAGAACATTGTGGACAAGGCGATGGAGGAATTAGTGGGATTACAGCAACTGGTGCAGGAATCCAATACCAATGGACTCCGGGCAACAGCAACTCGGTCAATCTTAGTAATGTAGCGGCCGGACAATATACCCTTGTAGTAACTGATCAAAATAACTGTACGGATACATTAGGCCCACTTACCATTCAGGCTTCTACCCCACCTGTTATTGATACAAGTTCAATTCAAGTATTAAATGAACTTTGCGGACAAAACAATGGAGGTATTTCTGGTATAACAGTTAGCGGTGGCACTGCCCCATTAAGCTACCTTTGGTCGAACCAACAAACTACCCTAAATATCCCGAATGGTTTAGCGCCAGGTTCTTATTCCTTGGTAGTGACGGATAATGAAGGGTGTATGGACAGCATTACCGGAATAACAATTAGTTCCACTGGAGGTCCTTCCATTGATACAACGCAGTTGCTAATTACGCCAGTGGGTTGTGCAGGGGAAGCAGGTTCAATTTCAGGAATTACCAGCAATGGTAATGGGATTCAATACAGCTGGAATAATTCAGTTAATACAGCTAATAATACTAACCTTACGGCTGGAACCTACGTGCTAACCATAACAGATGCTAACAACTGCAGTTCTACCCTTACGGTAGTTGTTCCTCAATTAAATCCTGTAGTTCTAGATGAAAGTCAGGTTAACCTCTTAAACCCAACCTGTTTGGTGGACGGTAGCATCACCGGCCTTAGTGCTTCAGGCGGAACAAATACCTACACGTATACATGGCAACCAGGAAATATCAATTCATTGAATTTACAAAATTTAACCGCAGGAAACTACATCCTCACCGTGACGGATGCCAATGGATGCAGTGATAC
>JAIXRD010000009.1 GCA_027485365.1 Cryomorphaceae bacterium
AAATGACCGTATTAAATGATGTCTTTGGTGGCGGTGGATTTGGAACAAGACTTATGCAGAATTTACGTGAAGATAAAGCCTTTACTTATGGATGCTACTCCGGCTTAAATATTCTAAACAACGTGGGCTGGATATCCGTTACCGGTAATTTCAGAAATGATGTTACGGACTCAGCCATTACGGAAATCGTAAACGAATTAAATCGCTTATTGGCAGACGATATTAAATCCGATGAACTTGATCTCACTAAAGCAACTAAAAACGGAAGCTTTGCACGTTCGTTGGAACGTCCACAAACCATTGCACGTTTTGCTTATAACATTCAACGGTATGGACTACCTGCAGATTATTACAAAACCTATTTACAGCAGTTAGACGCCATAACACCGGCGGATCTTAAAACAGTTGCTTCGAAATATATAAAAGCCAATAACTATAACATTATTGTGGTAGGAAATGAAGCCGTACTGGAAAAGATTAAACGCTTTGATTCTGATGGTCAGGTTACAAAACTTGATGAATTCGGTGATGTAAAAAAAGATAAAATCCCCTCTGACCTTGCGATCAATGACTTGCTTACCAAGGTAACCTTAAGTTTAACACAAGCTACTTCGTTAAAAGCAGCTACGAAAACCGCAAGTAAAATCAAATCGATGGTTCAGAAATCCACCTTGAAATCAGATAAAATCCCTGTTCCTTTAAGTAGCACTTCGTATTTCACCAACAAGGGAATACAAGCGGATAAAATGGAGTTCAATGGTATGATTGCACAGAAGCAGTATTTTGATGGAAAGTCTGGATATACGTTCAATATGCAAACAGGGAAAAAAGAAATGACCAGTGAAGAGGTTGCCATTGCCTTGATGGAACAAGGTGTAATTCCAGAATTGAATTGGATCAATACCGTTTCTAATTATAAACCAGAAGTGATGGGGATTGAATCAGAGAATGGCACACCATATTACGTGGTAAAAATCGCATTTGGAACCAGCGGCGAAGTTTATCATTACTACGATAAGTCAACTTACCTTAAAGCTAAAACAGTTAAGGTAATGAACCAAGATGGTGAGTCTTCTACTACCGTAATTGAATATGCTGATTACAAATCCGTAAACGGGGTGCTCATGCCACATAAAACAATATTGAATGTCGGCCCAATGACGCTAAATATCAGTTTGGATGCCACGGAAGTCAATGGAGCAATGGATTTGAAAGATTTCGAATAAAAAAGGAATGAAAACAGGCTTACTCCTCGTTTCTTTACTTGCCTCATTCCTTGCGAATAGTCAACTGCTTTATGAAATAAAGAGTAAAGACGGCCAGCATACATCCTATATTTTCGGTACCATTCATTTGATGCCCAAAGAGCAATTTAACATCGACTCTACCTTAACTGCTGCCTTTAATAAGTCGAGCATGATTGCCATGGAAGTCGATTTGAACATGGACCTTGCCCAAAAAATCGAATTAGCAAAGGAGACCATACTTCCTGAAGGTAAAACCCTACGTGACATTTGTACCGATGCGCAATATCAATTGATTTATACTTATGCGGTGGATTCCATGCACATGAGTAAAAAGAAGTTCAAACGGTATAGTCGCTTAAAGCCATTTTTCTTCTCAAGTGTGATGCTTCAAGAATCCTTAGAAGATACCAAATCCTATGAGTTAGAATTTGTTGAAATGGCTAAGAAAGGAAGTAAAAAAACGATGGGCTTAGAATCCATTCAAGCGCAAATGCAAACCATTAATACGGTTTCATTGGAAGACCAAGTGCGCATGCTAATCGATGGAATGAACCAAACGCAAGGATACGATGCCATGTTATCAAACTATTTGAGTGAATCCATAGACGCACTTTACATAGACATCATCACTGAATCTGAAGGATTTCCAAATTTCGTTGAGAACTTTTTGAACAAACGAAATTCCCAATGGATTCCAGTCATTACGGATCAAATTGAGCGCGAAAACACCTTCATTGCCGTTGGAGCAGGTCATCTTCCTGGACCCAATGGCGTCTTAGCACTTTTGCGCGCCCAAGGGTATAGTCTAACCCCAATTCGCAGGAACTAATGAAAACCTTAGTCTTTTGTTGCTTTTGTTTACTTTATTCAGCAGTCATTGGTCAAAACGTACTCGTATCTTCAGGGAACTACTTCGAAGGAGAACCGTCTATCGCAATCAACCCAACTAATCCGCAACATCTTGTGGCTGCCTGGATGGGCTTTCAATTTGGTCAAAAAATCGTGATTAAATCCGCCTACTCCACCAACGGTGGTTCAACCTGGAGTGCACCGATATTTCAAGCACACCTCGCACCGGGAAATTCATCTGCCGATGTAAGTTTGGGCTTTGATCATTTAGGAAATGTCTTTATGTGCTATATTGATTACGATAATGTAGGATTTACACAAGGCCAGGTGGTAGTTCGAAAATCAACGGATGGTGGCATATCCTGGGGAAATGCGGTGGAAGTAATCAACATAACAGATTGTCCGAATAAACTATGTATTGATCGGCCTTGGATGGTGGTAGACCAATCCGGAAATGCTCCGCTCGCACCGATTTATGTAACTACAATGAATGCAGACCAACCGGCACTCATCACCCCACCATATAATCCCTATGTGAGTGTAAGCATCGATGGAGGTCAGAGTTTTATGAATCCACGCGTAATGGATACCGTGAATTATTTGGCGGGAACAAGCATTACACAACCCATGCCCACTCCAGCAATCGATGGCACGGGGAAATTCTATGCCGTTTATCCATCCTATGTGGTTTCTCAATCCGTTTATCCACGACAAGTTTTAGCGAGCTCAACCAATCATGGAACAACAATAACGCACGAAATCGCATATCAAGGACTCAATGTGGGGGTGAGTAATAGTTTATTTAAACGGGCAGGCAAACTCATTGCAGACCCAGCGCATCCGGGGCATTTAGCATACTGTTTTTTAAGCGAGCAAAACGATCAATCCGATGTGTACCTTATGGAATCAACAGATGGCGGCAGCACGTGGGGAGCAATGCAAAAGGTAAACCAAGATCCCATTGGAAATAACCGCGTACAAGATTTACTCTGGGGAGATTTTAACGAAGCTGGAGATTTAGTGATGACGTGGCGAGACCGTAGGAACGCACCCAATGACGGGTATGAACAAGCGAGTGAAATATATGCAGCAACGAAACCCTATGGCGCTGCATCTATTGGGCCAGATTATCCCATTTCAAGTCAAGCCGCAGCTCACGATACCATCTTAGAAGGAAGCGGAAACGACTTCATGAGTGTCGTATATTCAGGCGATACCTGTTATGCCGTTTGGGGAGATGTTCGGTCAGGTACCCTTAAGATTTATTTAAATAAATGGAATGCCTTAACTCAACAAAATAGTATATCGGTAATTTCTGAAGAATATGGATTGCTCACCTATCCTAATCCCACCTCGAACCTCTTATTTTTCAAGCAAACTTTTTCCGCTCCAGTTGAACTACGCATTATAAATGCACAGGGGGCTGAAGTATTTCATGAAATGAATTTTAATGGAAATGTTATTGATGTTTCTACCTATACAGGAACCTTCTTTATCGAAGTGTACGACCAAGGAAAAACCATCCGCGGGCACTTTACCCGGAATTAAGATAAAAATTATCAACAACACGAATTATCCACTGCGTTTTAACATAGAATCCGTTACATTTGTGGTATGAGCGAATTTGTTGTTTCAGCAAGGAAGTATCGTCCGCAAACCTTTGAAACGGTTGTAGGCCAAGGGTCTATTACAGGAACTTTACGCAACGCCATTTTAACCGGTCATTTAGCTCAAGCCTTTTTATTTTGTGGATCACGAGGTGTTGGTAAAACTACCACGGCTCGAATCTTAGCCAAAACCATTAATTGTTTTAACCGAACGCCACAACTTGAGGCATGTGATGTCTGTGATTCTTGCATTTCATTTAACTCAGGGAATTCACTAAATATCTATGAATTAGATGCAGCTTCGAACAATTCCGTGGATGACATTCGAGGATTAATTGAACAAGTACGCATAGCACCACAACTTGGAAACTACAAGGTCTACATCATAGATGAGGTTCACATGCTTACTCCACAGGCATTTAATGCCTTTCTTAAGACGCTTGAAGAACCACCTGCTCATGCGATTTTCATATTAGCCACTACGGAAAAGCATAAGATAATCCCAACGATCCTTTCAAGATGTCAAATCTTTGATTTTAGTCGAATCAGTGTGAAGGACATTGCGGCTCACCTGACCAACATCGCAGAAAAAGAAAACGTTAGCGCAGAACCCGAAGCCTTACACCTCATTGCAACAAAAGCAGACGGCGCCTTGCGTGATGCCTTATCCATTTTTGATCAATTGGTGACCTTCAGTAATGGAAACATTACCTACCAAACGGTACTAACCAATCTTCATGTATTAGATTACGACTATTACTTTAAAATCGTAGACTACCTTAAAAAAGAGGACATTGCCGGATCAATTTTAACCTTGAATGACATTATTGAAAAGGGTTTTGACGGACATCAATTCATTATTGGCCTAGCCGATCATTTTCGTAACCTGTTAATGGCGCAAGATGTTCGGACCTTACCGCTCATGGAATTAACCGATCAAATTAAAGATCGATTTAAAGAACAAGCCGGAGCATGGGAAAAAATTCAACTTACACGCGCTTTATTTACCTTAAGTAAGGCAGATGTAGCTTACAAGGTTTCGAAAAATCAACGACTTCTGGTCGAAGTCACCCTGATGGAGTTAGGTTCTTTACAACAAGAGGCTGAAAAAAAAAATCCTTAACGGAACCAATTAGTATCCTTCCCTTTGCTAAACAATCGTTACGTCCACAGCAGAGTCAAGAGAAGCAAGTAAAACCATCGCTTAGTTTACCCAAAGTTGAACTGGAAAAAAAACCAAACACGCTTGAAAAACCTACAGGTAGTTTATCCGAAAGTACCCTAAGCATTAAAGCCCAATTGGCCGAGCATCGCATGAAACAAGTGGTGCCGGAAGAGGATAAACCCAGGAATCAATTCAGCGCGGATGCCATGATTTCTTGCACGCGCAGGTATGCTCACATACTTAAAGGCCTTGGGAAAGAAACGTTTTATCATGCATTGATTAAACGCGATCCCAAACTTAATGACGAAACCATCACCTTGATTGTTGATAATGAAGTCCAAGTAGCTTACATAACCCCGATTCTTCAGGAATTTGTTGATTTTTTAAAAACTGAACTAAAAAACGGATTCATTGAAGTGAAGCTATTAGTAACAGAGGTCGCTGAATCCGAACAAAAACCGGTAACAGGAAAAGATAAGTATCAAGCCTTAGCGCGCAAAAATCCGAACATCCATACCCTCAAAAATCGATTTAATTTAGACATTGAATTTTGATATGGAATTGGTTTATCATGATTTATCGCGGATCGAAGAGATCAAATCGTTCATCCAAGAATGGGAAAATAGTTCAGATTATATTCAATGCACCACCTCAGGATCTACTGGGAATCCGAAACCTATACAACTAGCGAAGAAACTCGTTGAACATTCTGCAGAACGCACCATTAAACACCTTGGTTTACGGTCTGGAATGAAAGCAGGCCTCGCCCTTTCTACCCAAACCATTGGAGGGAAATTAATGGTCATACGCGCCTTATTGGCACACATGGAACTACACGTTTTACCTATTTGCAAAAACCCTCTCGAATTCGTTCAAACGCCCTTAGATTTCGTTGCTCTGGTACCTATTCAAGCGATGGAGTTTATAACTTCCGGTGCACAAAGCCAACGCGATGCGACCGTATTAATCGGAGGTGCGCCGCTCTCTAGCCCTCAACACCAAGCAATCCAAGCCTATTGGAACAATGCGTATCAAAGCTATGGAATGACAGAAACGGCCTCTCATGTTGCGCTAAGAAAAATAACGAGCGACGAGGAAGCCCCTTACCTTGCATTAGACGGAATTTCATTTAAGACGCAAGATTCACAGCTGGTAATAGCCTGTAGAGACTTTAAACAAGGAGACCTACTCACGACCGATTGCGTAGAACTTTTAAGCCCACATTCCTTTAGATATAAGGGACGGATGGATTTTGTAATTAATGCTGGCGGCAAAAAAATTCATCCCGAACTACTTGAACATAAACTCAAAGAGGCATTGCATGGCGATTACATGATCGTACCTTTTGATGATTCCAACTATGGACAAGGAATTGGCTTAATACTAACCGACGGAACGAATGAGGTTTCGATTGCTCGGTTTAAAAGTATACCATCGATGGAACCGCATGAGATACCAAGAAAGTACATGGTTGTAGAACGGTTAAAGCGTAATGCAGCGGAAAAGATTGATAGAAAGGGAATGATAGACGAATCAACAAGGTATGTCTGGAGCACCGTATTATAAAATTTTGGGTCTTGAGCCCACAGCAACGGATGCGGAGGTAAAGCGAAGGTTCAGGGAATTAGCCAAGCAATATCATCCGGACAAGAATCCAAGCGCGGATGCCACCGTAATTTTCCAGCAACTACTCGACGCATATGAACGCATACTGAAAAAGGATTTCGGAGCTTCTATCAAACAAAAAACTACAAGTAACACCTCCAGTCATGCCGCCCAGCATCGAGAATTTCATAGAAAAGCTTGGGAACGCTATGAGCACATGCGTAAAGAGCAAGAGCGTGAACTGAATGCATTTTACGATACCTTTATTAAAGGACCTAAAATGAAACTCAAGATCCTCATGGGGATATTGGCGAGTTTAACCTTGATTTGTATTATTTCGGATGAATTTCTCCCGGTACATCAGATATCAGATAAAGTCACTTCCTATAACAGTACAAGATATCAGAGCGTTAGCGATCACTTTGTGAACGAAATTGTCACCGGAGCAGCGGGATCGTATTTTGTAGCCGATTATCAACCATCAACCTTTGAAAGTTACCCCAAGGTGGTCATTCATGAAACCGCCATTTGCAGGCTAACAAAGGAGATTATTCACACAACGGATCGAGGAACAACTGCTATCCAAGTTCATTTTACTTTTTATTGGATTCGATGGCTTCTATATGCATTTCTTTTGGTGCCCATAACCTTAATGTTTTACCGAAAACGCACAACCATTCAAGTATTAGGATCGTGGTTTAGTTTTTTTATTGTTGGGTCGACGATGGCTTTATTTTTTATTAGTAATTTTCGAATAATCTCTATGATTAGCCTGGGGAATTGGCCATGACAAAAAAAGAAAAAGCACTGTATATTCAAACTGAATTGGAGCGGTTATATCCCGAAACCCCTGTTCCTCTGGATCATTCCGACCCCTATACCTTACTGATTGCAGTACTGCTTTCCGCACAATGCACGGATGAACGCGTAAATAAAATCACTCCTCATCTATTTGCTAAGGCAAAAACACCGCAAGAAATGGTACAGCTTTCCATTGAAGAAATTAAAGAAATTATACGTCCATGTGGCTTATCTCCAGCAAAATCAAAAGCGATTCATCGCTTATCTGAATTGCTTCTTGAACATCATGAGGGTATCGTTCCGAATGCCTTTGAGGCATTGGAAGCCTTACCGGGTGTTGGACATAAAACCGCCTCTGTGGTCATGTCACAAGCCTTTGGCGTTCCTGCGTTTCCAGTTGATACGCACATTCATCGCTTACTTACTCGGTGGGGCTTAACCTCAGGTAAAAGTGTAGTTCAAACGGAGCGCGATGCCAAAACCTTGTTTCCGAAAGCATCATGGAACAAACTTCATTTGCAAATTATTTTCTATGGAAGGGCTTATAGTCCAGCCAGAAACCCTAAAAAAGACATCGATTATATTACGCAAACTGTTGGCACCGCAGCGGCTAAAAAAGGCTTAAAATAGTTATAAACAACGCATACAAAAATCGGTGCTTTTTAGTACATTTGATGTCTGCCTAACCGCTGTAAATTTCACTCAATATCTTTTATCATGGAACCACAAGATACATCGCGTAAGCCGAGTACACGCGCAAAAGTCGCGACCTCATTCACCAATGAAATGGGGCGTATCCCACCGCAAGCCATAGAATTGGAACAAGTGGTATTAGGGGCGATGATGTTGGAACGAAATGCTGTAAACGACACCATTGATATTTTGAATGAACAGAGTTTTTACGATCCTAAACACCAGTATATTTTCAAAGCGATTCGAGATTTATTTGCTTCTACGAATCCGGTGGATTTGGTGACCGTTACGGAACGTTTAGCAAAGAATGGGGAACTAACAGCAGCAGGTGGCGTGGGGTATGTTTCACAGTTAACGAATCGTGTAGCTTCATCGGCTCACATTCAATATCACGCCAGAATTATCGCTGAGAAATTCATTAAACGAGAACTAATTCGCGTAAGTTCCGACATTTTAAAAGATGCATTTGATGATACCGTTGACGTGTTTGATCTATTAAACAAGGCCGAAACCGGACTGTTTCAGATCGGAGAAAACAACATGACCAAACAAGTTAATGCGATGTCTAGTGTTGTTAAAGATGCCATTGAGGAGATTGAAAAAGCCCGAGCTGCAGGTGATGGCGTATCTGGAATACCCTCCGGATTCATTGAATTAGATAAAATTACTTCGGGGTGGCAGCGCTCAGATATGATTGTTGTTGCTGCTCGTCCAGGTATGGGAAAGACAGCATTTGTATTATCCGCAGCAAGAAATACAGCGGTAGAACATGGAAAAGGTGTTGCGATATTTTCCTTAGAAATGTCCTCTGTTCAATTGGTTAAACGTTTGATTGCAGGAGAGGCTAAAATTGACTCAGAAAAATTAAGAAAAGGTGATTTGGCCGACCATGAATTTCATCAATTGCATGCTCGAATTCCTAAGTTAACTACAGCGCCAATTTTCATCGATGATTCACCAGGACTAAGCATATTTGATTTCCGTGCCAAGTGCCGTCGACTGAAAGCACAACACAACATTGAATTAGTCATTATTGATTACTTACAGTTAATGTCGGCTAAAGACGGTAGGAATAATGGAAACCGTGAGCAAGAAATCTCTACGATATCTCGATCCATCAAAGAAATTGCGAAAGAATTAAACATTCCAATCATCGCCTTGGCACAGTTAAGCCGTTCCGTTGAACAGCGCGCGGGAGACAAAAAACCGATGCTATCGGATTTACGGGAATCGGGTGCGATTGAACAAGATGCAGATATCGTGTCCTTCCTATACCGTCCAGAATACTACAAAATCTACAAGGATGATCATGGGAATTCAACCCAAGATATGGCGGAATTCATCATTGCTAAACACAGAAATGGTAAAACGGATACAGTCCGAATGCGCTTCGAAGCAAAATATGCCCGGTTTGAAAATATGAATGATGCGTCTTCGCTAGGTGATTTTGGTGAAAGTAACACTTCTGCACTTTCAAGTTTTAATCAAGATTCAAATACCATTACCATTCAAAGTAAAATGAATCAATCCGATAAAGACTTCAACTTCAATGGCGACCAAAATGTTCCGTTCTAATGGTTAAAAAAGCAGTCATATTCCTTTTCTTTATTGCCATTAGCCTTAGGCTTGGAGCTACCCAATTGTTGGTGCCCATGGACAATAGTCAGAGTAATCACTTAAAGGCTTACGGGATTGCCTATTGGTGTTTAGATAACGGTGTAGTGATTGAATGGCTACTGAACTATAAAGGTGGTGCCTTTTTGATGCCTCATTTACAAGAAATTGAACGCGAACTAAAAATTCGTGGGGTAAAATACCTAGTACTAACGGATGGTCAAGTCAGTGCGGTAAAAACAGAAATCTCGAATCCAGAGGTTAATATGGAGGTGATTCAGCTTGAAAAAGCCCCAAAAATAGCGGTTTACACGCCACCGAATAAGCAACCTTGGGATGATGCCGTAACCATGGTCCTAGAATATGCTGAGATCAAATACGATAAAATATACGATTCTGCGATTGTAATGGGGCTCTTGCCTAAATACGATTGGTTGCACCTTCACCATGAGGATTTCACCGGTCAGTATGGGAAATTCTACAGCTCTGCTTCGTTTCAACCCTGGTATAAAGAGCAAGTTAAAGTGGCGGAATCCAATGCACGCATGCTTGGATTCAAGAAGGTTTCTCAATTGAAATTGGCGGTAGCTCAAAACATCAAGAATTTCGTCATGGGTGGTGGATTTTTATTCACGATGTGTAGCGGAACGGACAGCTATGACATCGCGTTAAGTGCGAATGGCGTTGACATTTGCGAGAATATATACGACGGTGACGCAGCGGATCCAAACGCACAAAACAAACTCGACTTCACCAAATCCCTAGCCTTTCAAAATTTCACATTGAATCGCGACCCCTATTTCTATGAATATTCGAATTTGGATGCTTCCAATTTGCGCAATAATTCAACCATACGAGAGCAAGAAGATTATTTTACCTTGTTCGAATATTCCGCAAAATGGGATGTTGTTCCTACCATGCTCACCCAATGCCATACTTCAACGATCAAAGGA
>JAIXRD010000348.1 GCA_027485365.1 Cryomorphaceae bacterium
CGTATGAACGGACAACACGCAACACTTAGTCTAGCTAACGTGGCGCGTGGAAACTACATGGTGAAAATCGTACATAACGGTACAACCCATGTAACTAAACTTGTTAAACAGTAAACCTAACCTACTACGTTAACAAGAAAAAGGGGCTTCGGCCCCTTTTTTTTATTTAATCATTACTTAATATATTGTTCTTATAAAAGAACACTAATTGCAATAAATCGATAATATTAAACTAACATCAAACTAACCATGTAAAAGGAACTTTGTACCTAAATAAATAAATGATGAAAAAGGTAATTTTTACGTTGGTTGTAATTATAGGAATTTACTCCAATCATGTTATGAGCCAGAATATACTGGCCGGATGGAACTACAACACCATAACAGGTTCACCAGTTGCACCCGTTGCTGATATAGGATCAGGAACATCGAGTTTTCTTGGATCGTTAACTGTTGCTGCTGCTGCAACTGGAATGGATCCAATTATTAATAACGGCTGTGGTTCGCAAAATGGCGCTAATCCTGGTGCATGGGCTTTTACTGCATCCCCTGGACCTGCCAATGAAAGCTCGGGTGTTCAATATTTGGCATCCACAGTAGGAAGTTCAAATATTGCATTTACTTGGGATCAACGGAGTTCAAATACGGCAACGAATACGATGCGTGTTAAATACACCACGGATGGAACCACTTGGAATGATTTTACCATGACCGCTTCAAATACAACATTTTGTAATGGTAGTATAAACGCGAATGGATGTTTTGAAAATAGCGCGGTTGGCGATCAATACAGAAGGGTATCACTTGACTTTTCGGCGATTCCTTCAGTTAATAATAACCCTAATTTTGGAGTACGAATTTTAGCCGCTCACTATCAGGCTACTGGACAATTTCGTCAAACAGGAAATACATCAGCGGTAGCTACGGGAGGAACATGGAGATTTGATAATGTTAAAATTGAGGGACGGTCGAATATATCAATTGTAGCGGCAAGTAATTTTGTTCAATACAATGAAAACATAGGCGTAATTAATGTACCAATTACTGTTTCAAATGCAAACAATAGTCCTGTAGATTTAACCTTTTCGCTTTCTACGTATTCTGATGCAAGTCCAAACAATGATTACACATGGACGAATACATTAACAATACCAGCAAATACCAATGGTGTGAGTAACCTGCCTATTACCATAATTGATGATGCCTTATCGGAGAATGCTGAACGAATTATTGTCAAAATATCTAGTGGATTAAACGCGCTAATTTCAACAACGAACAATTACCAAATAATTTTCATTAAAGACAATGATTATCAAGCACCAAATCCTACGAATGAGCTCAATTTAAATCTACTCACCTCCTTTTCTAATGGTGCAGCAGGATCAAACTCAGCTGAAATCGTAAGCTTTGATTCGTCAGTAGATCGGTTATATATTGCTAATAGTATAGGTGGAAAACTTGATATCGTAAATTTCAGTAATCCAGCAGCTCCATTCTTGATTAATTCAATCTCACTCCTACCTTATGGAAACATCAATTCAGTGGTGGCACATGACAGTATTATTGCATTAGCTATTGAATCTGTTCCTGCTCAAACAAATGGTAAAGTAGTGTTTATGGATTATAATGGCAATTTTATTAGTCAGGTAACTGTTGGTGCGATGCCGGATATGATCACTTTTAATAAAGACTATTCAAAAATACTTACCGCTAATGAAGGAGAGCCAGACGCAAGCTATGCGAATGACCCAGAGGGTTCAGTTTCAATCATTGATTTAACACCAGGGTATGCCAATTTAACGAATGCGAATGTTACAAACATTGGTTTTTTAGCATATAATGGACAGTCTGCGTCATTGATTGCACAAGGAATCCGGGTTTTTGCGACTAGTGCGAGCGTGGCGCAAGATTTTGAACCAGAATACATTGCTATTTCTGATGACAATACAAAGGCTTATGTGACCTTGCAGGAGAATAACGCGATGTTAACTATTGACCTTGCAAGTAATTCAATTACCTCGCTGGTTGCCTTAGGTTTTGGAGCATATGATGCCGCAAGTGGTAATGCCTTGGATGCTTCAGATCAAAGCGGTGCTGTACTGATCACAGGGAACATTCCAGTAAAAGCTGCTTATATGCCAGATGCAATTGATTTTTACTCAACGGGTGGAACTGGTTACCTTGTAATGGCGAACGAAGGAGATTCACGCGAATTCGGTTCCGTTATCGATGCAAATCGAATTTCCTCTAGTACGTTTAATGCATTAGACGCAACTGCATTTCCAGACCAAGCGATACTTAGAAATAACAAATTCCTTGGAAGATTGTCAGCACTTAAATATAGTGGGGACACCGACGGTGATGGGGATTATGATGAATTACACATTATGGGTGGTAGGTCATTCTCTATTAGAAATGCTGCAACGGGTGCAATTGTTTTTGATTCGAAATCATTGATGGAGCAAATTACCGCTAATCACCCTTCGTTTGGCGCTATTTTTAATGCATCAAATGCTACTGGAGCCCCTGCATTAAAAAACAGAAGTGACGACAAGGGACCAGAACCTGAAGGAATTAAGATTGCTCAGATTAATGGGAAAAAGTATGCCTTTGTTGCATTAGAGCGAATCGGTGGGGCAATGATGTTTAATGTGACCAACCCAAATAACCCAATTTATGTTGGTTACGCAAACAACCGATCAACTACGCTTTCCGGACCTGATCTTGGTGCGGAAGGAATTATTTATATTTCAGCTGCTGAATCTCCAAATGGAAATGCCATTTTAATTCTTGCAAACGAAGTTAGTTCAACGTTAAGTATCTATCAAATCAATAGTTGTGCGGAATTATCAGGTGCGCCTATCACGACTCAAAATAACACAATTTGCGCTGGACAAAATACATCGATTACCGCGACACCTACAGCAAATGTAAGTTATGAATGGTTGCAAAATAACCTTCCCATTCAAAATGCCAATCAGGTGAATTATGTTGCTACAACAGCGGGAACCTACGCATTAAAAGTAACAAACAGCACGTTAAACTGTGTCGACACGACCAACTCAATTCAAATTACGGTTAATGCACTCCCAATTGTTTCTGCTGGACAAAATCAATCAGTATGTACAGGATCTAGTGCAACACTAAACGGCTCTGGTGCTTCGACTTACACATGGAACAACAATGTTACTAAC
>JAIXRD010000296.1 GCA_027485365.1 Cryomorphaceae bacterium
GGTAAAGGCTTAGAAATTGCTAGTATTTCTTAGGCTGCTTATATTACCTTTGCGGTTATTTAAGAACTTGATTCACCTTAAGGGAATATAATCACAAACAACAAACGGTCTTAAAGGAAAAGGATGAATACATGGTTTGGTATAATTTTAAGCGGATTGTAAATGAGAATAGGTAGTGATTTTGATAAAATTGAGTGGGAGTTTCTCGGGATGAATTTGTTGGAGCCGAATGCGCTGATCGGCGATTCATTCTTGTTCATTATTGCAATGATGTTTTATGCACAGTTAAGAAAGGAGTCCACGAATCTCTTTGTTGTTTATTGGTCTCGATTTTATTTAACCTTCGCTATTTCATTTATTATAGGTGGCTTTGGCCACGTGTTTTTTAACTATACCCATATTGCAGGTAGAATCCCCCCATGGTATTTGGGAATAATAACGTCATTTTGGATTGAACAAGCGATGATTTTACTATGGCCACAACCTAAAATCCGAAAATTACTTCAGCAAATTTCAATTGTAAAATCTGGTTTCTTTTTATTGGGATTAACTGTGTATGTTTTTGTAAGGTTTGATTCACTTTCACTCACTACAGGAATGATTTTCCCAACCTATAATGCAATCATCGGATTAGGAAGTTCGCTTGGTATATTAGCAGTGATATATCAGGGACGATATACAAAAGACTTTAAGTACTTTTGGTATGGAGCCCTATGCTTTTTTCCAAGTGCAATCATTCAAGGAATAAAATTTAATATAGACCCGTGGTTCGATCGGAATGATTTAAGTCACCTGTTCTTGTTAATCGGTCTTATTTTTTATTATAAGGGAATTAAATCAACAAAGCATGCTACAGACATGATTCCTTCAAACATGCGAAATTCTCCCGGAATGTAAGAGTCCAATATGAAGTTAAAGAAAGTATGTTAATAAAGACAAACGTCCTAATAACTTGCTCAGAATAGAATAAAATTAATTAGTAACTTAGTATAAAATAACAGGAATGAATAAGCAAATAGAAGCCGCATTAAACGATCAGATTAGTAAAGAAGCGTCGTCTTCACAATATTATTTAGCAATGGCTTCTTGGGCAGAAACTAAGGGGCTTTCGGGAACCGCTTTTTTCATGTATGCGCATTCCGATGAGGAACGGTTTCACATGTTGAAATTAGTAAAATTCGTAAACGAGCGAGGTGGTCGCGCAATCGTACCTTCCATCACCCAACCCCCGTCGGATTTTGATACTGTTCAACGAATGTTTGAGTTGTTATTGGCACATGAACTTACAGTAACGCAATCCATTAATGAGGTGGTGGACATTTGCCTTAAAGAAAAGGATTATACGACCCATAATTTCATGCAATGGTATGTTTCTGAACAAATGGAAGAGGAAGCATTGGCGAGATCAATTTTAGATAAGTTAAACTTAATCGGAAACGAGAAGGGGGGGATGTATTTATTCGATAGAGAAATGCTAGAAATTGCCAATTCAAGTGCCAATGCCCAAAAGAACAACGGGTAAGAAAACCTTTTTCGTTTTTCTATCTTTTCTAGTAAGTTTCCAACTATATTGGACCCAATCCAGATTATCCTTTGAGCATTACCGCATCACCGATGGCTTGTCTCAATCCAATGTCACGTGTGTTGTAGAGGATGCACAAAATCAACTATGGTTCGGAACCCAAGAGGGCTTGAATCGCTTTGACGGAACAACATTCGAGTCTTTTAGCAGAGAAAATGCACCGGCTATAAAAAACGCGTATATTTTCGACGCGACTAAAGATGCTAATAATGACTTGTGGTTTGGAACGCGTAAAGGCCTGTTAAAGTATGCGTTTAAAAAAGGGGTTTTTACTTCATATGCCTTTCCTGATAAAAGCGCTAAAGCACTAAAAAATGTGGCCGTTTTAGGACCGACATCGCTACTTGTATTGACCACCAAACAGGTGCTTTATCGCTTTGATAAAAAGCAACATCGATATACCCAGATTAAAATAAATACGCCAGTTAAATCAATTTTAAAAGGAATTAATACGTGTTACATACTTGGTAAAAACAATGTAATATATCGGATAAATCAGCAAGGTCGCCTATATCCATGGGTTAATTCAACCGCGTCAATACAGAATATTCAATGTTGTAACAACCAAGTATTTGTTTTCACAAATAAGGGCGTGTTTTCAGTCAATGGAACTAAAAGAAAAGCTAAGTTAAAGCGCTTGTTTCTCTCGGATGTTGGGCTGAACATTACTAATGTAACCTCCATGGTATATGCGGATGGGAGGTACTATATTGCCACCAATCAGCAAGGGTTATATTCATTTGATGAACAGGGTAAACAGTTTAATTATACAGCCAATCTATTCCAAGCGAATCGATTAAATACAAACAACCTGAATTGTCTTTTTTTATCAAAAGACAAGGTTCTTTGGGTCGGGACGGATCGGGGAGTTTCATGCACCATGCTTTCGGGCTCCGGATTTAACACCCTCAAACCGTCTGCTGATTTGTCAAAGGGCCTTCCTTGTGAGAATGTTTGGAGTTTTTCCACTCATAAACAGTCGCTATTAATAGGAACCGATCTCGGAATTACAAGGTATAATCCAAGCACAGAAGTCACCGAACATTACTTCAGAAGTGAAAAATTAAAAACGGATGCCTCTGTTATGGATATTGAAGCCATTTCATCCGATGAATATTTATTAGCGTGTTACGATGGGATTTATACGTTTAATCCCAACCGGGCGAATCCATACCGGTCAATTCCTATATTAGATGAAGCCATTTCTTTAAAACATGCACATTTCTTTAAAATACATGCTTACACTAAAAACACATATTTAATCGGAACCTCAGCTGGTTTGTTGTATTTGGATATAGAAAAGGGAATCTTTACTGAAATTCTTCCCGCGTTGCAAGATCAAGTGCGCGAAATAAGTAAAGACACTCAAGGTAATACCTGGGTTTTATATGAAAACTCGGGATTGTATCAACTCTTAGCGAAGCAGAAGACCCTTCGCCTTAAACCATACAAATACAACGCGAAGTTATTATCGTTAATTACCGACCCGCTAACGGCATTTACTGAATTAAAAGAAGGTGTTTTCTTGCTGGGTACTATGGGGGCGGGGCTTGTACAAATTAATCAATCTACGGGATTACTCAAATCAATCTCGAAATTGGAAGGCCTACCAAATAACACGATTAATAGCCTAATCAGGGATCAAAATGGAAATGTATGGGGAAGTACGAATCGGGGGTTGATTTGTATTAATTCGAGCGGGGCCTTAAATCCAAAAATAGAGCGGCGAGGCATTGAACCCAATGAGTATAACATGAATGCTTCATTTATAGATGCCACAGGAAAGCTATATTTTGGGGGAATATTCGGGCTTGTTTATTTTAATCCCCGCTCGGTGATTAACCCTTCGGTTAACTTGTATCCTAAAATTACAAGGGTTTCATTTCATAAAAAAATTAGGCGTTTTCCATCGGGTTTTGTCAATGAAGCCCAGTTAAAAAAATTAGCATATGCCATTCAACTTCCGTACAATGCCCGAGATTTTGAAATTAAATTTCAGTCCAATCAATTGTATGGAGCAAAGCATGTGACTTATAAGTATGTGATTATTGGCGAAGAAACAGATACCATTTTAATTGGTAACACAAATAAACTTTCTTTCAATTCCTTGGCCGGAGGCACGTATTATTTAAGGCTTTATTCTCGCTATGAAAATGGCCCATGGACAGATACGCCAGCCTTATTAACAGTGACTATAAATCCCCCGTTTTGGGCAACAATTCCCTTTTGGTTAGGTGTTGCTGCTTTTCTTTTAATTTGTGTCTATATCTACCTAAAATACCAAGTGAATCGCGAGCGTGGCCAACGCATCAAATTGGAGGATTTGGTATCAATAAGAACGTATAAAATTCAAGAACAAAAAGAACAAATCGAACGAAAAAACGAATTAATTAACCGTGAAAAAGAAAAGGTTCTTGCGCAGCAAAAACAGCTGTTTATTGAAAAAGAACGCGCAGAAAAATGGTTAAACAACGCCCTGCCTTCTCAAGCGGTAAAAGAACTTAAGGTACAAGGTAAGGTCCCTGCAAAGGCGTATGAGTTTGCTACCATTTTATTTACCGATGTGGTAGGTTTTTCTAAGATTTCTGAGCGCATAACTCCGACACGCTTGGTGAATAAATTGGACGTCTTGTTTAGTAAATTCGATCAGATTATCAAAGACAACAACCTGGAAAAAATCAAAACAATCGGAGATGCTTACATGGCGGTTGGTGGCCTGCCGGATGAAAACTCTACACATGCAATTGACGCGTGTATTGCCGGCTTACAAATCCAACGTTACATGGATGCGAAAAAATTTGAAGCCATAGCAAATCACAAAGATTACTGGGAAATTCGCTTAGGAATTAATACAGGTCCCGTTACCGCTGGGATTATTGGGTCGTTAAAGATGGCCTATGACGTTTGGGGCTCAGCGGTTAATCAGGCGCAACGAATGGAAATGTTAGGACAAGTGGGATCCGTTACGATTTCTGAAGAGACCTTTAAACTTGTTGAGCCTTATTTTGAATGTGTTCATCGAGGTAAAGCACAGATGAAATCTAAAGTTATTTTAGATATGTATGAAGTCCTTCGAATCAAGCCGGAATTATCCTTAAACGGTGAAGGAATTAAGCCAAATGATTTATTTTATGAGATTGTTGGATTACATCATTACAGTTCTATTAAGTATTACACGGCAGAGAATGAACTAATACAGCTATTAGCCGAAGAATTACCTCGGGATTTAAGTTATCATTCCTTAGCCCATACGAAGGATGTGGTGAAGGCTGTTGAGCGCATTGCGCTGCTTGAGGGGGTGCGCGATGAGGGACTGTTTTTATTGAAATCCGCGGCCTTATTCCACGATGCAGGGTTTA
Source organism: Cryomorphaceae bacterium (assembly GCA_027485365.1). Taxonomy (GTDB): domain Bacteria; phylum Bacteroidota; class Bacteroidia; order Flavobacteriales_D; family Crocinitomicaceae; genus UBA952. The sequence continues at coordinate 4,942 of JAIXRD010000296.1, forward strand.
TTAAACAATACGAGCATAACGAGCCCATTGGTGCGGCCATGGCAGAGGCAATGCTTCCTAAATATGGATATAATGAACAACACATTAAAACCATTAAGGAACTTATATACGTTACCCAAATCCCTCACAAACCAGTTAATAAACTCCAAGAAATTATGTGTGATGCGGACTTAGATTATCTTGGAACGGATACTTTTGAAGAAACGGCCAATAAATTAAAAATCGAATTAATGGCTAAAGGTAAAATCCATTCTGACAGAGAATGGGATGAAATGCAAATCACCTTCTTAAAACAGCACAAGTATTTTACACAAACGGCAATACTGACCAGAGAAAAAAAGAAAAAAGAACATTTAAAAGTAATTATACAACGGTTTGAGGCCAATGAATACGATTAAAGATCTCTTAAGTTTTTATTTGGTTTTTTATTTTCTTTTTTCGCAGCACCCAATGAAATTACGTAGGATAAACTATAAACTAGGCGTTTTCTCGGAATGCCATTAATCCATTGATCAAAAAACAGCCCAAGTTCAATCCCTTGATTGTGCTTGAGTTCGATGGTTGTTCCTGCATAGTAGCGAATTCGATTGAATTGCTTACCATTTGCACTGTTCTCGGGATTATAAAAGAATTCTGCACTAAAAGAAGGAGTTATTGGAAGCCCTTTTATATTATATTCAGCACTCGGCTTAATGCGCCAAGCTTGATCAAATTCCGAGTCGTATGACTCACCCAAGCGATTAAAACTGTATTGATAGCGAATTCTTAAGCCTAAATCAAAACGCTTGTACGTGTGAGAAAACTGGAGATTTGCATTAATTCGCTGACTTGCATCGTAGATTTCAGTGTTTGATTTTGATAGTATTAATCGATAGTCAAGGGATGGCCTAAACCAAGGGCTTACCTTATATCGAACACTGAGTTGAGGAAATAAGGTGCTCAAACCATCATAGCCATAACGTTGAGTAAAATCAAACGATGCGCCTAATTTCTTATTCAGGTTATATTTTACACCCGTTTCCACCCATACCTGCTGTTCAAAAAGTTGACCCAAAGATGAAGTCACCATAAAACACCAAAAAATCCCAAGAAAAAACTTCACCTATTGCTTTTTATTGAGAGTGATTTCACCCAGGTCTACCACTTGATTTTTTTCCGTTATTTCAACTTCAAATAATTTCTCATGCTGCTGAGCAGCACAGGGATAACAATTTTCATACATGAACACCACATAGTTTCCAGGTCTTAAATAGTTGAATTCAAAACTACCATCATAGCTTGTACTGATGTCGTCGCTGTAAAACGTTTGGTCATTGCCATAAATAATGTAAACATTTTCATCGCCTAAGGCACTGAACCCTGCAAACAAGGTAAGTTGCGGATCGGAATAAAACCTTCCGGTCAATTTTCCTTTGATGCTTGCCTTTCCCCCTAATCCAGGAGCTTTTGAACATCCCGTTATCGCAACTATTGCTGTGGCAATTAAGGCCATTAAAGTTAATCTCAGCATAATATTAATTTAATAAAAGGGTTTTCACAAAGATATTGTTTTTTGTCCCTTAACGCATCTTATTCTTTATTTTGACGTAACTTGCGCATTAATAATACATTAAGATGAGAGTTTTTTTTCTTGTTTTGCTTTTGTTATCAACGGTTCTTCCAGTTTCGTCTCAAGTCGTAATTAACGAGTATTCATGTTCTAACATAAGTGGGCTGAGTGATGCGTACGGAGAGAATGAGGACTGGATTGAATTACTAAATACTACGGCAAGTGTTGTAAATTTAACGGGTTGGTACCTCTCTGACCGGCCTACGAATTTAACTAAGTGGCAAATACCCAGTGGCTCTATTCCGGCGAATGGATATAAAATGGTTTTTTGTTCAAAGCGCAATACGGTCAATGGTAATGAATACCACACAAACTTTAATTTATCTCAAACCGAAGGAGAATGGATTATTTTAACTAATCCTTCGTTAGCTGTAGTTGATTCATTTAAAATTAAACACCTCACCAAATCTGATCATTCCATCGGTAGAACAAGCAATGGTGCAGCAACTTTTTCGCTGTTTACTACGCCAACACCCAATGCCGCCAACGCTAACCCAATTCCGTTTTACACGCCAAAGCCACTGTTTAGTCTTGCGCCAGGATTTTATGCTGGCAATCAAACCGTGAGTATTACCTGTGCAGACCCAAGCGCTAGCATTCGTTATACCATAGATGGCACGGACCCCACTCCAGCCTCGCCACTCTATACCGCACCAATTCAAATAGCCACTACACAAGTAATAAGAGCAACGGCATACAGCGCAAATTTGCCTTCGTTTACCGAAACAAATACCTATTTCATCAATGTATCCCATACCGTACCTGTAGTTTCTGTGTGCAGTCAAGGCGTTCAACAAATGCTTCAAACTGGAAGTCAGAATCCACCAAATCGCATTGGTTCGTTTGAGCTTTTTGAAGATAATGGGGCATTTATTGATGAAGGTCAAGGGGATTTCAATAAACATGGAAACGATTCATGGGCTTATAACCAACGAGGATTTGATTATATCTGCCGAGATCAGTACGGATATAA
>JAIXRD010000047.1 GCA_027485365.1 Cryomorphaceae bacterium
GGCCGCGCTTCGCGCCGTGGCGTCATCGAATGAAAACTATCAAAGTTCTTTTTTAAGCCCCAAAGAATTAGTAGAAAAAGGACTTAAACCCGACCTCGTGGTTTGGCATAATCCAACCTTACAATTCGAGACGAATGTGAGCGCATATATCGAACAGCACCGAATCCCTGTATTTTACGTAATTAGTCCCTCGGCCACAAGCCAAGACCTGACTAAACTTAAAATTTTTGCTAACACCAATGGAAGAAATCAAAGTGATGAGGTTCAAGGCAATTTAAATCCCGGATTTAGCGCCTTTGAGTTGAGCGACGAATGCAAGCAAGCGATACCCTACTATCCACCGCTTGTTACAAAATTTGGCGCAATGAACCCCTTAGGTAATACGGAAGCCTTGTTAAATCAACGGGTGGGAAATGCAGTTAAAAATGAACCTTTAATTTATTTTGGTAAAACAAAGCAGAATGTACCCTATGGAGTAATCTACGGAGAAGGCGTTTGGCGATGGAAATTGAATGAATTTATGAAATATCAGCATTATGATTATTTCACCGAACTTTTTTCAAAATCATTTAATTACCTCATGGTCAAACGCGCAGGAATGGGGTTAAGCGTACAATTTGACAAGCGCTTTGGTAAGTATGATCGAATTGGTGTAAATGCGAATTTCTATAATGCGAGTTTAGAGCCAATCACCAAGCCTGTTATCAACCTGACATTAACCGGTCCACAAGGAAAAAAGTATACCAACAGGTTCAATGTTACAGGTAACCATTATTCACTGGATTTAGGGACGCTTCCATCGGGTACCTACAAATGGACAGCTAATACCACGCATGAGAAAAAGAAGTATTCCAAATCAGGGATATTTGTTGTGGAGGACATCGGCTTGGAACAAGCTACAAATACAGCAAATCATGGGGTATTAAAACAACTTTCCAAAAATTCTGGAGGTACATTTTCAGCGCTCAAGGACTATGAAAAGCTATTAAATCAAATTGAAGGAAGAGCAGATATAACCAGCATTGAACGCTTAACGATTGACTTTTGGAATTTAGTAGATTCTTGGCTATTCATGTTGCTGATTGCGTTAATTTTTAGTTCGGAATGGTTTTTAAAACGCTATTTCGGAGCATTTTAAGTGGATATTTTGACGCTAAGATGATTTGACTTTTGGAAAATAACTAGTTTTAGAGAAAACGTAATTTTAGATTTAAGGTGAATTAATTGAATTATTATGAAACAGATACTTTGCTTACTTGTGATATTCATTTTAATTGGTAATGTTTATGGTCAAAAAACACGTTCAGTAGCATTCTACAACGTAGAGAATTTGTTTGATACACTTGACGGGCCGAACGATGATGCTGAATTTTTACCTGCGGCTAAAAACCAATGGAATGCAGCCCGATACGAAGAAAAACTCATGCACATTCGCGAAGTATTACTTGCCATGGGCAAACCCCTTGTTTGTGGTTTTTCGGAAGTAGAAAATGCAGCTGTGGTTCGTGCAATCATTTCAAATCAAGAGGCGTTTAAAACCTATGGAATCGTTCACTATGAAAGTCCGGATGCACGTGGAATTGATGTTGCTTTAATCTATGATAGTTGCAAACTGACCTTAATTGATTCAAAGGCCATTCGGTTTGTATTACCTGGAGAAACCAAGCCAACAACAAGAGATATTCTTTGGGCTCAATTCAAATACAAAAAACAACCGTTTTATGTGATGTTAAATCATTGGCCAAGTCGACGTGGCGGAACCGATGAAAGTGATGACAAACGTGTGGCGGCAGCGAAAACCGCATGTAACTTTATTGATTCCGTTCAGAAAGCTAACGGATATCCTATAATTTTTCTTGGTGACTTGAACGATCATCCAGAAAACAATGCCCCGAAATTAATCGATGAGCGCTTAGACCCAATGATCACGAAGGATTCCGGACCTACAAAAGGCACCCATTTTTATAACAACGAGTGGGGAATCCTGGATCACATTTATGTTTCCGCCAATTTTATTAGTAAAAAAAATGGGGTGGTTGCAAACTCGGGTCAGATTCATAATTTCCCTTTTCTCATGGAGGAATACAAAGGAAATATTCAACCGAAACGCACCTACGCAGGTAGCAAGTATTTAGGAGGGTATTCCGACCATTTGCCGGTATCCATTCAATTGAACATTAAATAAAAGAGCCCGAGGCAAACCATTCGCTTTTATTATCGTATGAGGTTTATTAACTTTGTTTTAATACGATATAAACGCTACTTTGATTAAACGAACGCATCTCCTTTCTTTCTGTGTATTTTTCATTGCGTTTACTACGTTTACTTTTGGACAAATTGTTTCTCCGTTTAGCGTTCGATATCAAACCAATGCGAAAGGCGGTATAAAAATCGCATCCAATGTTGTATTAAGTTGTGGTTCGGGAACAAACAATTGTGCTACGGCACAAAGTCAAGTTCCTCCAAACGGAACCTTTTCAAACGGGGCATTCTCCATGACCTATGTGGATATCGACAATGATGCCAGCACCTTCATGTCGAGCAGCGACAGTATCGCGCTTCCAAACTGTTCGGAAATCCTATGGGCCGGCTTATACTGGAGCGCGCGGATTGCGGCGAATACACCAAACTATGTGAACCGAAGTCAAGTTAGGTTAAAGCTAAATAATGGCTCATATCAGGTGCTTACCGCCGATCAAACCCTTGATGTACCAACCATTGGAGGATCTTCCTGGTCGCACCCAAGTTATTATTGCTTCAAGAATATTACATCCATCCTTACTTCCACGGGTACAAACACCCGATTTACGGTAGCCAATGTTACAGCAGAAACTGGATCAAACCGCTGGGGTGGTTGGTCAGTAATCATTGTGTACAAAAATGTCCTTCAATCCATGCGGAATTTAACGGTATTTGATGGGTTCGCTAATATTTCCGCAGGAAACTCACTAAATATTCCAATCAGTGGTTTTACAACACCTCCTTCTGGTCCGGTAACCTTTGAATTGGGTGTGATTGGACTGGATGGTGACCGAGATTCAAATGGGGATCAATTGCAATTTAACGGCGCAGGAACTTTTGTTAATATCTCTGACGCCCTTCACAATACGACCAATTTCTTTAATAGTACAATTTCAGACAATGCTGTACTCACCCCTTATCGTAATCCCAGTTACAACAATACCCTGGGATATGATGCTGGGATTTTTTACCCAAATAACACCGCGTTAAACTACATTGGCAATAATGCAACTTCAGCTACCATTCAAGTAACTACGAGCTCTGAGAATATTCTTGCTCGTGCATTTACCTCGGCGATTGATATCTATGAACCAGATTTAAGAGCTACAGTTTATGTACAGGATTTGAATGGTGGCCAAGTGGTTCCAGGTGATATTTTACAATACACCATGGTTGGTAAGAATATTGGAAGTGATGTTTCCTATAATACCTTCATGACGGATACACTCGATGTACGAACCACCTATGTACCAAATTCACTAAACTATCTTAATGGTCCGTTTATTGGAGCGAAAACAGATGTTTCAGGCGATGATCAAGCAGAATATGATGCGCTCAATAAGTGTATTAAAGCCAGAGTTAATGTTGGGGCTAATGCTACCATTGGAGGCACCATGAACAATTCACCAAATGGTGCAGATTCTGCGGTTGTCA
>JAIXRD010000154.1 GCA_027485365.1 Cryomorphaceae bacterium
AAATGCCTCATTGTAATGATGAAGTTGAGATAACCTGATTCCGGTTTGCTTTGAGATTTTATAGTAAGAATCTGTTTTACTCGCAATCACGTAACGTACTCTGTTTTCATGAATCAATATTCGAATACTTTCCTGCTTAATTGCCTTGGCGGGTTGGATCGGTTCGGCGAGGATCCTTCCAGCGTTCAGTGCAATAAGGGTGAGTAAAGCGATGCGTTTCATATAGTCCTCTAACGAATTGTCTGTTTCAAGGTTTCATTATTTGAATTTTTATATCAAAATCAGCCAATTTGTCCTTTATTAATGGGTGTGAGGTGTCAAAATGGCGCTTATGGATTGGTGGTTTATGTTTTGAGCACTATTTGAAACAAAAATTAATACCTAAATGGATTTAACTAAATTAACGTCGTTGGCTCAAGAGGCTTTACAGAAAGCACAGGAATTAGCTCAAGAAAACCAGCACCAAGTATTAGATACTGGTCACATGCTAATGGGACTTCTAACGGTAGACAAGGAGGTTGTACCGAGGTTGTTGGATAAGCAGGGTGTGAATCAGTCGGTGTTTCGTGCAGCGGTTAATGCGGTGGTTTCAGGGTATCCGAAGGTTCAAGGCGGTGAGCTGCATATTTCCAATGCGCTTTCTGCTGTCCTTAAAAAAGGAATTAGTGACCTAGACGCTTGGGGAGATTCTTATTTGGCCGTGGATGCCTTGTTTTATCACGTGTGTCAATCCAAAGATTCCTTATCTCAATTAGTGAAAGATTCAGGGATTAATATAAATCAATTAAAAAAAGATATCATGGAAATGAGAAATGGAGAAAAAGTACAGAGTTCCAGTCAGGAAAATACCTATCAATCCCTAGAGAAATATGCGAAGAACTTGAATGAAATGGCTGCTAAAGGAAAACTTGATCCGGTAATTGGCCGCGATGAGGAGATTCGACGCGTATTACAGATTTTAACTCGTAGAACCAAGAACAACCCGATCTTAATCGGAGAACCAGGGGTTGGTAAAACTGCTATTGCTGAAGGTTTGGCCCACCGAATCATTAGTGGAGATGTGCCTGAGAATTTAAAAACAAAGGTGGTTTACTCCTTAGACATGGGTTCGTTAATTGCCGGAGCAAAATACAAAGGAGAATTTGAGGAACGCTTGAAAGCTGTAGTCAAGGAAGTGATTAATTCGGATGGTGAAATCATTTTATTCATCGATGAAATCCACACCTTGGTTGGCGCGGGGGGCGGTGAAGGGGCAATGGATGCAGCAAATATATTGAAACCGGCCTTGGCGCGTGGCGAATTGCGTGCGGTAGGAGCAACAACCCTTAATGAGTACCAAAAGTATTTTGAAAAAGATAAGGCCCTCGTGCGACGCTTTCAAACGGTGCTTGTTGATGAACCCGATACGGAAGATGCGATCGCTATCCTACGTGGAATCAAAGAGAAATATGAAAATCATCACAAGGTAATCATTAAAGATGCAGCCATTATTGCCGCGGTAGAGTTGTCGCAGCGGTATATTTCTGACCGTCACCTTCCGGATAAAGCAATTGACTTAATTGATGAAGCCGCATCAAAACTTCGAATGGAGATTAATTCCAAACCGGAGGAATTGGATGAAATCGAGCGTAAAATCATGCAACTTGAAATTGAACGTGAAGCCTTAAAGCGCGAAAACAATACCGCAAAATTGGAAGCCGTTGAAAAAGACTTGGCCAATTTCAATGAAAAACGACAAGGATTGACTTCAAAATGGCAAACCGAGAAACAAATGTTAGAGTCTATTCAACATTCGAAAGAAGAGATTGAATTATTGAAATATGAGGCCGACGCAGCAGAGCGTGCCGGAGATTACGGCAAAGTAGCTGAAATTCGATACGGTAAAATTCAAGAAGCTGAGCGGAAGTTAGAAGATTCTAAGAAGACGTTGAGTGAAATTCAATCGGTATCTAAAATGATTAAGGAAGAAGTCGACACCGAAGAAATTGCTGAGGTAGTTTCTAAATGGACAGGAATTCCAGTACAGAAAATGGTGGAAAGTGAAGTGAGTAAATTACTCAGGTTGGAGGATGAGCTTAAAAAACGCGTGGTAGGACAAGAAGAAGCCATTGAGGCCTTGTCGGATGCGGTACGACGCTCCCGGGCAGGTCTGCAAGATGCGAGGCGTCCGATTGGTTCATTTATTTTTCTAGGAACTACAGGTGTTGGAAAAACGGAATTGGCGAAAGCCTTAGCTGAATTTTTATTCAACGATGAAAACGCCATGACACGCATCGACATGAGTGAATACCAAGAAAAGCACAGCGTAAGTCGCTTGGTGGGTGCGCCTCCGGGATATGTGGGCTATGATGAAGGTGGACAGCTTACGGAAGCCGTTCGCAGGAGACCATATTCCATTGTATTGTTGGATGAAATTGAGAAGGCTCACCCGGATGTGTTTAATGTGCTCCTACAGGTGCTTGACGATGGGCGCTTGACTGATAACAAAGGGAGGCTAGTGAATTTTAAGAATACCATTATTATCATGACGTCTAATTTGGGATCACATATTCTCCAAGAAACCTTTGAACACGCAAAGGAAAAAGAGTATCCTGAATTGGCTGTAAAGGCTAAAAAGCAGGTGCTTGAATTGTTGCGCCAAACCATACGACCAGAGTTCTTGAATCGCATCGATGAAACGATTCTGTTCTTACCGCTTACCTTATCTAATGTGAAAGATATCGTAGGAATTCAATTAGAGAAACTTAAGGTTCAATTGAAGGAGAAAGGGGTAAGGTTATATGTGGCTCCCGATGCCTTTCAGCACATTGTATCCTTGGGCTACGATCCATTCTTTGGAGCACGTCCTGTGAAGCGAGTAATTCAAAAAGAAGTGCTGAATAGCTTGTCGAAGGCCTTGCTTGCTAAGACAGTAGACATGACGCAAACGGTGGTCATGGACATGTTTGAAGGACAAATCGTGTTCAGAAAGCCGGTATTGGCAGAAGAAGAAATCGCGTAACTTCGTTCCACGGGATTTGAACTGAGTTACACGGGATTTAAAATCCCGTGTAACTCAGTTTTAACATTTTTCTACATTCCTTGGTAAATTCACCTCGTAACTATTTTTTATATTTGTATTTAATAAATATATATTATAAGTATGTCAACCTTCACGAGTTCTCTTCCTGATGATCTTCTGCAATCTCTTGCGCAAAAAGCCAAGGAGCTGTCTGTTCCCAAGAACACCCTAATAGAACGTGCGCTTCGCATCTATCTAGAGCAACTCAATCGGGCTTCCTATGTTAAATCCTACAAGCAAATGGCAGCGGATACGGATATTCAAATGCTTGCTGAAGAAGGAATGGCGGATTATTTAAGTCAACTCGAAGAAGAATGAAGCAGGGCGAAATTTGGTATACCGACTTGAATCCGGTGAAAGGGAGTGAGCAGGCTGGATTTAGGCCAGTGATTATCGCTAGTGGAAATTTGTTAAATCAACACGCGAATGTGGTTATTTGTATTCCCTTAACCACGCAAATAAAAAACTACCATGGAAATCTCGTGTTAGCTCCATTGCCCACGAATGGACTCTCAGCAAAATCCGAGGCGTTAACCTTACACGTCCGGTCTATCTCCAAGGCTAGATTGGTACAACGGTTGGGTAATATTTCGAAAACCGAGTTGAAGCAAATCCATACCTGCTTAAATGAAATTTTGACGTACTGAACGACGTTCCACGGGACACAAAAAAAAGCGGCCTCGGCCGCTTTTCAAATATAATCTTAATCTTAGTATCGGTAATGATCCGTTTTGAATGGACCTTTAACATCAACACCGATATAATCTGCCTGTTCTGCAGATAATTCTTCCAATTCCACACCGATTTTAGATAAATGTAAACGCGCTACTTTCTCATCCAAATGTTTTGGTAAAGTATACACGTCATTTTCGTATTTATCTGAATTATGCCATAACTCAAGTTGAGCTAAGGTTTGATTTGTGAATGAATTAGACATTACAAACGAAGGGTGACCGGTAGCACAGCCTAAATTCACCAAACGACCTTCCGCCAATACAATGATGTCGTTTCCATTCACATTGTACAAATCTACTTGAGGTTTGATTTCCATTTTTGTTTCACCGTATTTGCCGTTCAACCACGCCATATCGATTTCATTATCGAAATGTCCGATGTTACATACGATGGCTTTGTCTTTCATTGCTTCGAAATGCTTTCCAGTTACAATGGATTTGTTTCCAGTAGCCGTAACGATAATGTCGGCTAAACCAATAACGCTATCTAATCGCTTTACCTCAAATCCGTCCATGGCAGCTTGAAGCGCACAAATTGGGTCGATTTCCGTAACGATTACACGAGCTCCAGAACCTTGCAATGAGGCAGCAGATCCTTTACCCACGTCACCGTATCCACATACAACAGCAACTTTACCGGCCATCATAACATCTGTTGCCCGACGAATCGCATCCACTAAAGATTCTTTACATCCGTATTTATTATCGAATTTTGATTTGGTTACGGAATCATTCACGTTAATGGCTGGCATCACCAAGGTGCCATTTTTCTTACGCTCATATAAGCGGTGAACTCCTGTAGTTGTTTCTTCAGACAATCCTTTGATTGCTTCTGTAAGTTCTGGGTAACGATCGAATACCATGTTGGTTAAATCGCCACCATCATCTAAAATCATGTTCAAAGGCTGACCACCTTCAAAGGCAAATAAGGTTTGTTCGATACACCAATCGAATTCTTCTTCGTTCATTCCTTTCCATGCATATACCGGAATTCCTGCTGCTGCAATTGCCGCTGCGGCGTGGTCTTGCGTAGAGAAAATGTTACAAGAAGACCAAGTAACTTCTGCTCCTAATTCTACTAAGGTTTCGATGAGTACAGCGGTTTGAATGGTCATGTGTAAGCATCCTGCGATACGAGCACCTGCCAACGGTTTTGATGCACCATATTCCGCTCTAAGCGCCATTAAACCTGGCATTTCTGCTTCGGCTAATTTTATTTCTTTACGTCCCCATTCTGCGAGGGAGATGTCTTTAACTTTGTAGTTCAGTTTTTCTGTGGTATTATTCATTGTATTGTTTTTCAGTGCAAAAATAGTGATAAATCAAGGAATTCAAACTAAATCCCTATTTCCTTTAATTGATGTTTAAGGGCTTTGATAAATAAAGGGTGATCGTTATTGCTTGGGACCAAATCTACGGTTTCCCCGCCGTGTTCTTCAAATATTTCTTGGTACTCGCTTCCAATCTCAATTAAGGTTTCCAAGCAATCCGCAACGAAAGCAGGACTAAAGACCAAAAGGCGTTTGGCTCCTTTTTTGGCATGTTCTTCCACGATTTTATCGGAGAAAGGCTCTAACCATTTCTTGTCCAAACGGGATTGAAAACATACCGTATATTGATCTTCTTTAAGCCCTAGTTTTTCTACGATAAGTCGGGTGGTTGCGTAGCACGTTGCTTTGTAGCACATTTTGTTTTTGTCGTTAAGCTCCGACTCACAAGGTTGATCTCCACAAAGGTCGGTACCTTCATACACCTTATCTACTTGACGTTCAGGCAGGCCATGGTACGAAAAGAGGATGTGGTCATAGGAGTCAAGGTCGAATGCTTTGGTATTCTCTACGATATTTTCAATGTAATAGGGGTTGTCATAGAATTGTCCCGCCACCGCAACTTCTGGAATAACCCACCACGAAGAAATGATTTGCATGGCTTTTTCGATAGCGGAACCGGAAGAGGCGCTCGCATATTGCGGAAATAAGGGGAAAATAACAATTTTGTCGTAGTTGGCGAGGCGAATGCGTTCAAGCACGGAATCCAGCGACGGATTTTGGTAGCGCATAGCGAATTCTACCGTAACTTCCTCGGGGTTGTATTCTTCTTGAAGCAGCTTGCTTACGTTCTGGGTGTAGGTGAATAGGGGAGAAACGCCATGTCCAAGTTCCCATAATTCCTTGTAAATCTTGGCGGATTTCGGAGCTCTAAACGGGACGATAATGCCATTTACCAGGATTTTCCGCGCAAGCCACGGAATATCAATAACACGCCGATCGTTTAGGAATTCGGAGAGGTAACGACGAACGTCGGAGGTTTTGGGGCTGTCCGGCGTGCCAAGTTGGATTAGGAGAACACAGGTCTTTTTCATGGGGTTGAAACAATTCGCAGTTTGGAAAGTTCAAAGGTAGGTAAAACCGATGATTCTTAAAGAACTTCTTACTTTTGTGTCATGATTGATTCGAGGAGAATATTTGATTTACGGAACCAAACCGAATTTCAGGCCTTGGCGGTGGAGATTGCCCAATTTCAATTGGAACATTGCGCGATTTACCGCGACTTTGCGCGCTTAATGAAAGTAGATCAAGTAACCCGCTTCGAGGAGATTCCTTTTCTTCCGATTCGATTTTTCAAAGAATACGATGTGGTTTCTGAAGCAGTTCCTACCGAACCCTTGGTCTTTTTAAGCAGTGGAACGGGCGAGCAGGGTAGAAGTAAGCACGTTGTAACTAAACCGGCGCTTTATGAGCAAAGTTATTCTCGTGGGTTTGAAGCCTATTTCGGTAGTCCAAAGGATTGGGTAATCTTGGCCCTGTTGCCGAATTATTTGGAACAAGGGTCCTCTGGCTTAGTGTATATGATGGACGGTTTAATCCAGCAAACGGAACATGAATTGTCGGGATTTGTATTGAACGAAATGGAACAAATTCATGCGCGCTATC
>JAIXRD010000311.1 GCA_027485365.1 Cryomorphaceae bacterium
AAATCTTTCAGCGAGTTATCAGAACCAAGTGATTAATGCCATTAAGCTCTTTTACCGAAATCGCTTCAATCGGTTTATGGACCTAGATAACATCCAACGTCCTCGCAGGGAAAAACGGCTACCTAATGTACTAAGTAAGGCCGAAGTTAAGGCTATCATTGAAGCACCCGTGAATCTAAAGCATCGCGCCATGTTGAGTTTAATATATGCCTGTGGCTTGCGAAGAAGCGAGTTACTTAACCTAACCTTAAAAGACGTTTTATCGGATCGCAATTTGCTATTTATTCGACAGTCCAAAGGAAAAAAGGACCGAATGGTTCCCATAAGCGACAAGGTCATTGACATGTTGCGTGAATACTACAAGGCGTATAAACCGAAAACGTGGTTGTTTGAAGGACAATTTGAAGGAGACCAATACACCGGACGAAGTTTACAGTTGGTTATCAAACAAGCTTGTATAAAAGCCAAAAATTATAAACCGGTGTCACTTCACTGGTTGCGTCACAGTTACGCCACGCATTTGTTGGAAAGCGGCACGGACTTGCGTTACATTCAGGAATTGTTGGGTCATAACAGCAGCAAGACAACGGAGATATATACCCATGTAACCACGAAAAATCTGCAACAAATTCGTTCACCATTCGACGACTTGTAGAAATAAAATGTATTTTCGTATAAGCGCAATAAACCTGCTCCAATACACCCAATTTGGATGTATAAGCGAAGTTTTATAGCGTCTATAAACAAGTTATAGGTAAGTTTAAACCAAAATAAAACGGAGGAAACCGAAAATCCATGAAAGAGTAGGCAAAAATTTAAAACTAAATATTATGAAAAAGTTCGTTTCTGAAAACTGGTACAAATTGATGATTGGTTCATCATTATTAATGGCATCATTTGGATTTATGGTGCATTCTGTTTCACCTGCTATGGCAGATGATAACAATCAAAAGTTAAATGTAAATTCAAATTACAAGTTAGTCACAACAAATGTTGATGGATCGATTAATGTTAAATTATCAGATGAGCAGTTGGATAAGATTATACCAAAAAATGAGGATGGGAGTATCAATATTCGAACTGCACCTGGTGCTACAATGGATATAAATATTGAATCTTTAAGAGGCACTAAACTAGGTAGAGTAATAAATGGTAATGGTGTTGCAGTTATGGCAGTCCACAACGAATAAAACCTAAATCAAAGTCAATTAAATTAAAAAACCAAAGGTGGTCAAATCAGATTAATATTGACAAGAAATAATCTTAAATGAGAGTACAACTTAAAGAAATATTTTTCAAAGCAGAAATAAGTTTAAAAAAGCATTCTTGGTTTTCAGAGGTAGAATTTGAAAAAAAATACGGAAAATTTAAATTGTTTGAAAATAAAGTTCGAACAAATAATGACTTTTTTCAAATGTTGATAATGATAATTTTTTATTCAGGCTTCAAAGCAGAAATTGTCGAAAAAAAAGAAAAAATTATTTTAGGTCATTTCCCTGATTACAACACTGTATCTATATACTCTAATGCAGATTTTGAAAAAATCTTCTCAGATTCAAATATGATTAAAAATCGGCTTAAAATTAAAAGCTGTATTAAGAATGCTAAAGTCTTTGAAGAGATAGTTACTCAATTTGGAAGCTTTCAGAATTACATTGATAGTTTTGATGCCCATTCATCTTTTGAAAATTTAATCCTATTAAAAGAAGAATTAGAATATAGATTTGATTATTTAGGTGGAGTTACGGTTTATCACTTTTTGACAGATATAGGATTTAATGTCTTAAAACCTGATAGAGTTATCTTAAGAATTTTCAAAAGATTAGGATTAATTGAAAACGAGAAGCAATTGTTAAAAGCAATAGTTCTTGGACAACTTTTTGCTAAACACACCGGAATCCCTATAAGATATATAGATATAATATTTGTGAAATACGGACAACAAGGGGAAAGCGAAAAGTTTGGTTTAAAAAATGGCATTTGCCTAGAGAAGGAACCAAACTGTAAGGTTTGTGGGTTAATAAGTTATTGTAAGTATAATAAAACCTCCCCATAACAGCGCGCAAGCGCCATAGCCCTGCCCCCGCACATGCGGGACAACACAAGGCAACATCGCCAATGCGCAAACCGTTAGCGGTAATTATTTGATTGACTCTTTAAGTGCTTCAGGTAACATTAACAAAAAAGGAAGACATCTATCCCAATATAAGGCATAGTAGTTATATCCCAAAGCAATGTTTTGGTAATAGTCAGGACGATTATCCCAATAATATTTTTCAGAATTAATTGACCAAGCAGACATTCCTAATTTTGACACTAAAAACCATTTTTCAAGCAATCGTGCAGACCGACCATTACCATCCATAAATGGGTGAATTTTTGCAGTGCATAAATGAATCATAGAAGCATAGTAAAAAACATCTTTGTAAGACAAATCCCGTTTCAATAACTCTGAAATATCAGCAAACAACTTGCTTAATTCTTCATTCACAAATTGTGGCTCGACTGCTAAATAAACAGGTTTAAGTGATTTTGAATCGTGAACGCCAACTTGTTGCTTTCTGACTTTTCCTCGTAAATTAGCTGGCAATAATGTTTTAGCCGAAATTTCATGTGTTTTCAAGAAATTAGTTTTGTTCAGGTTGTTTTCAGAGGCAAACTTGTAAGCTTTTACTAAATCTTCAATCTCTTGCACTTCTTTTTTCTTTGGAAATGTTTTATTTCCTCTATTTCTAAAAAAGCTGTTTGCATCAAGAGAGTTACCCTCAATTTTAGACGAGTAAAGTGAAGAAGCTATCAGATAATATTCAAAATCATCAGTTGTAAATGTTGACTTTGACCTTAATTTATGAAATACCTCTAACCAATTAATTTTACACTTTGAAGAATAGCTATCAAGGTATTGGGATGATATAAATTTTAAGTGTTTTCCCATAGGGCAAATTTACGATTTTAAA
>JAIXRD010000088.1 GCA_027485365.1 Cryomorphaceae bacterium
TGCCAATGCGGCAGAATTCACTACGAGTTTAAATGCTTCTACTGTTGCTGGATTAGGTTCACAAAATTACACCTTGAATTTTGCACCTACAGGTAACGGTACGCGCACTGCAACCTTAACCATTGCTAATAACGACAACGACGAAAATCCTTACGTGATTACCTTATTAGCTGTTGGTCTTGATAACTTAGCTACTGAACCAACTTCAAACGCGAGCAATTTAACCTTTTCTAATGTTCAAGCATATACGCTTTCAGGTTCATATACTGCTGGAGCAGGAGCTGAAAAATACCTTGTATTATGGTCTAAAAATGCACCAGTTTCGGGAACTCCTGTAGATGGAACAAGTTATCAACGAGGTGATATCATTGGGAATGCTAAAGTGGCTTACACAGGGAGTGCAACGTCGTTTGTACCAAGAGGGGTTCGCGCCAATCAACCGTATTATTTTTCAGTATATGCCTTTAATGGTCCTGCTGGATTTGAAAATTACAAAACAACGACGCCAGCCACAGGGAACGCAACAACGACTGGTTTAAACATAGGAAACTACTATTCAAGCATTAATTCTGCCGCTCCTACCTTTGTGAGTGATCTTTCCGCATTAATCAACCCACATACCTTCATTTCATATTTCAATTACAAGCAAACGTTAATGAATCAATTTGAGGTGTGTGATACAACCAATGGACAATCCTTTGTTACCTGTGTTTATACAGGTGAGAACAAGGTGTTTAACGACCCATTTGATTGGACTGCTACTGGTTATTCAAGAGAACATACCTATTGCCATTCTTGGATGCCGACCTTCCCATGCGATAATCCAGAGCAACCAGAATATACAGACCAACACAACCTCTACCCTACTAACTTAGCCAATGCGAATTCTTATAGAAGTAATCTTCCATTAATGGAAATTACAGGGAATATACTTTATACCTTTTTAGAAGGAAGCGTTGGATATAATGGCAATCAAATGTGTTATGAACCAAGGGATGCACAAAAAGGAAATGCGGCTCGTTCGATTTTTTATCAAGCAACGTGTTACAACATGCAGAACAACTTAAATTGGGGAATTGCAGCCAACCAAGATCAAGCCACTTTAAAAACTTGGCATTTTGCTGACCTTCCGGATTCTTATGAAATTGCTCGTCAGGAATATATCTTCAGCGTACAAGGCAACCGGAATCCATACATCGATTCTGTGAATTTTGCATGCCACGTAAACTTTAACAACATGTCTTACCTAGAAACTTCATGTAACGTAGGAATTGAAGAGCAACTTGCTGCTAATTTGTCGGTATTCCCGGTTCCATCGAATGGAAATATTTATGCTCAAGTGAATGGCCTTGCTATTACAGCATATACCATTACCGATTTGAGTGGTCGTATTGTTAAATCCGCTATCGGAATCAATGAGGATGTGCTTATCGTTAACGGAAACGATTTGAAATCTGGTAAATACTTGATTGAAGTTAATACACCGCTTGGCAACACGCGCGGTAGCTTTATTAAAGAGTAATGTTTAAGCTGGTTTTCTGTGCGCTAGTTGCTGCAGGAGCCCTGAGTTGTTCCTACCATGTAAATGTTTCGTCGACCTCAAAGAATATTCGTGTTGACACGAGTATACAAGCAGTCCAACAAATCGAGCAATTCATTGTTCCTTACCGCGATTCATTAAGCCAACAAATGGGCGAAATTATTGGAAAGGCGGATACTAGTTTCGAAGTTGTTTTCCCAAGCTCGAACCTCATGAATTGGGCTACAGATGCCTTATTACTACAAGAAACACAGACGGTCCGCTTGACCGAACCCGTTATTTGTATTTTAAACGCTGGTGGTTTACGTGCTAGCCTAAACAAGGGTCCAATTACGGTTGGTGATTTATTCAAGCTTATGCCCTTCGACAATAGTGTAGCATGGGTTCGTTTGCCGATTTCACGTATCGAGGCGATTGAGACCTTTATGAAAAACCAACCCAAAGGCGTACCGCTTGCCAACGCTAGATTTGAAAAAGGAAAGCTAACGATTCAAGGATTAAATGAAACACATACCCATTTTTGGATAATCACCTCGGATTATTTGGCGCAAGGTGGAGATAAGATGACCTTTTTTTTAACGCCCGAATCATACCAACTTAAGCCAAAGAATCTCCGCGATGTGTTTATCGAAGAAGTTAAACGACAGGGAACCTTAGTTAATAATACCGAAAAACGCTTTATCCCATGAATCGAAGAGTCTTTGTAGGATTAGCTGGATTAACGAGTTTAGGTGCACTAACAAGTTCCTTTGAACTTCGAACTTCTGCGCAGCGAAAGGGTAAAAAACTTACCATTCTTCACACGAACGATACCCATTCGAATATTGATCCGTTTCCTCTGAACCATGCTAAATATCCTGGGATGGGAGGCGTGGCAAAACGAGCGGCCTTAATTGAGCAAATCCGAAGGGAAGAAGAACATGTCATTTTAGTGGATTCCGGCGATATTTTTCAAGGGACACCGTACTTTAATCGATACCATGGAGAATTAGAGATGAAACTAATGTCGGCCATGCAATACGATGTTGCCACCATGGGGAATCATGATTTTGATATTGGGATGGAAGGATTCAAGAATGCGCAACGCTTTGCGAAGTTCCCCTTTGTCTGCAGCAATTATGATTTCAAAAAAACCACCTTAGCGAACCAAACCTTGCCGTATCACATCCTGAGACGTGGGGGAGTAAAGATTGGTTTTTTTGGTATTGGAGTGAACTTAGATGGCCTCTCCCCTGAATCATGTTGGAAAGGTATGAACTATATAGACCCAATTGAGCAGGCTAATTCCATGGCCCAATTGCTTAGTGATTTAGGTTGTGATTTGGTGGTTTGTCTTTCGCATTTGGGATTTGACTATTCGAGTACGCAAATTTCTGACAAGGTATTGGCTGCGCAGACAGCTAATATTCATTTGATTCTTGGAGGACACACCCATACCTTCATGGAAAAACCATTAATCATGGAAAATGCCAATAAAAAACCCGTCTTGATTAATCAGACGGGCTGGGCAGGACTATTTCTGGGACGCATCGACATTGATTTCCAACGCGGGATGTTCAAGCATCAAGCACTTTTGGTGCAATAAGCTTATTCTTGCACCCAAATCAACATACATCCATTTAAGACCATCGTTGATCAATATTTTTAGCAATTCATTGATATAGAGTTCATATAATGCTAACGAAAATCGCTTACTATTGTATTAAAATTCAACGCTTATGAA
>JAIXRD010000030.1 GCA_027485365.1 Cryomorphaceae bacterium
ACCCAACCTCTAATCACATCATGAAAACGAACTTCTTCTTTTCTAGGGAGCTTAATACGAATTACGTAATTATCACCACGTTCTAAACGCTCTTTTACCTCATCGGCAGACAAAGTCAAAGAGTTTTTCATACTCATACGGCTAATTGAATCGTAAGCCGGCTGCATTTTACTCGCTTCTAATCTCTTACGCATTTGCTCCAAATCGTCTTCCGTATCAAATGCGTAATATGCCAATCCCTCAGAGATCAATCTTTCGGCATATTGGCGGTACATTGGCTTTCTCTCACTTTGGCGATAAGGTGCGTGAGGACCACCTTGCTCTGGTCCCTCATCAATTTCAATGCCAACCCATTTTAAACTCTCGCGGATATACGCTTCAGCACCGGGTACAAATCGGTTTTGATCTGTATCCTCAATACGCAAAATCATGGTACCTCCATGTTTTTTTGCCAATAAATAATTGTACAAAGCTGTTCTTACACCACCAATGTGTAAAGGTCCTGTAGGACTTGGAGCAAAACGTACGCGAACGGGTCTTTCTGTTGACATAAAAATTGAAAGGCGCAAAGATACGGAAACAAACTTGTTTTGTATCTTTGCACCATGAATCTAATTGAACAAGTAAATGCTGGGGTAATGGCAGCGATGAAAGCCAAAGACGCCGATAGGTTGAGAGCACTTCGTGGTATCAAAAGTGCATTTTTGTTATTGCAAACTGGAGAAGGTGTAACAGAAGTAACCGACGACATGTGCATTAAGGCCCTACAAAAGCTTGCGAAACAGAGAAAAGATTCGTTAGAAATCTACAACACACAAGGCAGAGAAGACCTTGCGGTTGTTGAAAGACAAGAACTTAGCATCATTAAAGAGTTTCTACCGGCTCAAATGAGCGAAGCCGATGTTCGTGCAAAAATTCAAGCAGTCATTACCGAATCAGGTTTTTCTGGTCCAGAAAACATGGGCAAAGTAATTCCGCTGGCAATGAAAGCATTGAGCGGACAAGCCGATGGTAAATTGATTTCACAATTGGTAAAAGAGCTTTTATAAGCCTTTTGCCAATTAATTTTTATAGAAAAGCGCCAAGGCTGCGCGTATTTGGCCGTCAATAATTAACTTTTTGGCGGTTTGGTGTATATCACCCAATCCAAATTGCTCCAGTGCATGGTCTATTTCCTCACTTGTTGGAATATTAGGTTGACCTGCAAGTTTCCCAATATCATTTGCAGTTAGCACTCTGCTCTGCTTAATTTCTTCAGGTAATGCATCATATCCAATTGTTTTTTGCATGGGTTGAGCCAATTGAAACAAGCTGTTTTCGTCTGTTTTGCAATACCAATTTCCACCCAAACGTCCAACCAAATTGATCTTTAGCTGTGATATTTTACCATCTTCACCCAAGACATCCTCGTTGATATGTACTTTAATCACTTGACAAATTACCAAGTTTCCGGCACCACCACCCGTTCCCATTTCTTTCACTTCAATTACTTTGCACTCTAATTGAACGGGACTTTCAGCCACCCTAAATGGTTTGATTAATTCAGATGCTATGGGTGAAAACCCAGCTTTTTCAAATTCATTTACACCTTGTTCCCATGGTGCTGCCGCAACATTCATCTTTTCAACCATTTCAAGGGTAACCACATTGATTACAACCTCAGGAACTTCTTTCACATTTAAATAAGTGTGCTTTGGAGTACCGTCTCTACCACTGTTATTTGGGGCAAAAATAACAATCGGAGGATTTGCACTAAAAATATTGAAGAAACTAAATGGTGCCAAATTTGGTTTGCCATCCTTATCAATTGTACTTGCAAAACAAATTGGCCTAGGGCCAATGCTGCCTATTAAAAATTGATGCAATTGAGGAATCGGTGTTTCTTTGGGATCAATGGTAAGCATTTTCATCATATTACATGGCCCATCTTGGCTCTTTTTGTATCTAAATATTTGGCATTATGTGGATTAGGCACAACCAACAAAGGTACATTTTCAATAATTTCCAATCCATATCCAATCAAACCTGTGCGCTTTTTGGGATTATTACTTAACAATCTCATTTTTTTAATTCCCAAATCACGAATTATTTGAGCACCTACACCATAATCTCTTTCATCCATTCCAAAACCAAGTTGCAAATTCGCTTCAACCGTATCTAAACCTTGTTCCTGTAATTTATACGCTTTTAATTTGTTCAGCAAACCAATTCCACGTCCCTCCTGATTCATATATACAATAACACCCTTGCCTTCTTCTTCAATTTTTTCCATTGCCTTTTGTAGTTGTTCACCGCAATCGCACCTACAACTTCCAAAAATATCACCGGTTAAACAACTGCTGTGTACACGAACCAAAACAGGTTCATCTTCAGTCCAAGTTCCCTTAATTAAAGCCAAATGTTCTTGGTCAGTATCTTTCTGTTTGTATGCTATTAAGTCAAAGTCTCCAAATTTGGTAGGCATTTGAACAGAGATTTCGCGTTTTATCAAGCTTTCATGTGCAATTCTATATTTGATTAATTGTTCAATACTTACAATTTTCAAATCAAACTTCTTAGCCACGTGAACGAGATCAGGCAAACGTGCCATGCTTCCATCTTCATTCAAAATTTCAACAATGCAACCTGCTGGTTCAAATCCCGCCATTCTTGATAAGTCAATTGCCGCCTCTGTATGTCCAGCTCTACGCAAAACACCTTCTTTTTTTGCCCGCAATGGAAAAATATGTCCTGGTTTACCTAATTCATCATTTTTGGTATTTGAATCAATTAACGCCATAATGGTTTTTGACCTATCCTGAGCAGAAATTCCGGTAGTACAGCCATTTCCCAGTAAATCAACACTTACTGTAAATGCCGTTTCATGTGTAGCG
>JAIXRD010000277.1 GCA_027485365.1 Cryomorphaceae bacterium
AATAAAATAATCCATGAAAATCATGAGTTTGGTTGGATGCGTTTTTTTAACGTATTCGATTTGGTCATGTGACATTTGTGGTGGTGTATCAGGTAATGCCTCTATTGGGCTATTGGCATCCACTCAATTTCATATGATTGGGATGAAAAGTAATTTTAATTCGTACCGAAGTTATCTTGATGGAATAGTTCATTCCCGGGAACGATTGTTTCAACAAGAGCTGACCGGACGATGGCAATTAGCTCCCAGAATTCAACTTATTGGCAGTATTCCTTATCAAATCGGAATGCAAAAACGCGATTTGGGAACGGATATAATTTCCGGGTTGGGTGACCCCAGGTTGGTGGTGAATTATATCCTCTTGCATCAAAAAGATGATGACATGAGTACTCGAAATTTTTTATCGCTAGGGGGAGGAATTAAATCTCCGTTGGGAAAAAAAGCACCAGAAACGAGTATGATTCGAAATTTATATCCTGGCACTGGAGCCTGGAATATAAGTGGTTTATTAGTTTTCACAAAACGCATAACCCACAGTATCAGTTTGCAACAAGAAGGCATCTGCACGTTTAAAACCTCGGATAAGTCAGGTTTTAGATATGGTAATACCTATTCCTATTCCGCAACGTTGGTTTGGAATAAAAAAGTTGGAATTGGTCGCATAATATGTGGCCCCGGACTGATGTTGGAGTATTTTGATGCCAGTAACAATCATGGATTACCCCTTGAAGGATACAATAACCAAGGTTACCTTGGTGAAGGACAACTAAACATTCATTATTTAAGTTATCGATGGTTGTGGGGAATGAATGTTAAACAACCGATTATTCAAAATTTTAATGAGGGAAGCATGAAACAAGGACCATTTGTTTCAATTTCCCTTTCTTATTTAATTACAAAAACAAATAAAAATGAACTTAAAAATTAACATTTCGATATTGCTCCTTCTTTCTCTTGTTATTTGGACAGGATGCGAAAAAGAGAGTGAACCTGTAACAGCTACATTAACCTTAATTGAACCAACAGCAGGGGACACGATTCCTGCCGGAGAAGCATTACATATGCATGGTACGGTAGAAGGAACCGGAGAACTACATGGGTACAGTTTAACATTAACAAATTTAACAACCAATCAAGTAGTTTATAGTGGAAGTAACGATAACCACCAAACATCATATGCTTTTGATGAACATTGGGTGAATATGGAAGGTGTCACTTCATCAATGAGACTAACATTGGTGGTCAATTTAGATCACGATGGGACTACCTCAAGTAAGAGCGTGGATTTCGTTGCTGCGCAATAGCTTAACCCATTAACTCAATGAATATGGACAATTTTCTAATTTGTTTGGATATTATTCTTGGCTTGATTGCCATAAAGTATGTTTATGATATTCATTCCTATTTAAAAAAAATCAATTCAACTCCCGATTTGAAAAGTAAACTATTGAAAAAATTTAAATAGGCA
Organism: Cryomorphaceae bacterium; assembly: GCA_027485365.1. Lineage (GTDB taxonomy): Bacteria > Bacteroidota > Bacteroidia > Flavobacteriales_D > Crocinitomicaceae > UBA952. The sequence goes on from JAIXRD010000277.1 coordinate 1,469, forward strand.
TAAAAGATAATTCTTTAAATAGACATACTAATTCAATTAAAACAATGGAGCAGTGCTGCTTCATTGTTTTTTTTATAATAATTGAATCCGCACCTTCTATTTTTAGTAAACAATCAAAAATCCAATCCGAATACTAATCCAAAGACCATTATCGTATTACACCTATTGATTACCTTTGCAGAAAAATAAACACATGTCAAAACCCGTTCGCGTTCGCTTTGCCCCTTCTCCTACTGGCCCTTTACATATGGGAGGTGTAAGAACTGCACTTTACAATTATTTATTTGCTAAAAAACATAAGGGTACCTTTCTAATCCGAATTGAAGATACCGACCAAACTAGATTTGTACCGGGTGCGCAAGAGTATATTATGGATGCGCTTTCTTGGTGTGGTATCATGCCGAGCGAAGGTCCGGGTCTTGGCGGTGAATTTGGACCTTATGTGCAATCGGAAAGAAAAGCCATGTATCTTCCGTATGCTGAAGAGCTTGTAGCAAACGACAAAGCCTATTATGCATTTGATACCGCTGAAGAATTGGAGCAAATGCGAGAACAGGCCAAACAAATGGGGATGCCTAATTGGCAATACAACAGTGTAACGCGGGTAAGTATGAAAAACTCGTTAACCTTACCTCATACGGATGTAGAACAACGACTGGCTAATGGTGATCCGTATGTGATTCGCATGAAAATGCCACGGAATGAAGACGTACGTTTTCATGACCTCATCCGAGGATGGGTAGTTGTTAATACGAATAACTTAGACGATAAGGTATTGTTCAAAAGCGATGGCATGCCAACGTATCACCTAGCGAACATTGTGGATGATTATACCATGAGCATATCGCATGTAATTCGTGGTGAGGAGTGGCTACCTTCGGCGCCACTGCATGTATTGCTTTATCAAGCGTTTGGTTGGGATGCCCCAGAATTTGCACATCTACCGCTTTTACTCAGACCCGATGGAAACGGTAAATTGTCTAAACGCGATGGTGACCGCCTAGGATTTCCAGTATTTCCTACCAACTGGATCACAGCTGAAGGGGAATTATATTCAGGATACCGTGAAAAAGGATACTTACCTGAGGCGTTCATTAATATGTTGGCTTTATTGGGTTGGAATCCAGGTACGCCTCAAGAGATTTTCACCTTAGACGAGTTAGTAGAAGCCTTTTCTTTAGAAAGAGTTTCTAAATCAGGGGCAAAATTTGATCCAGAGAAAACGAAATGGTTTCAACAAAGTTGGTTGCGCATGCAAGCTGATGCAGACATCGCCAAGGGATTAAAAGCAACAAACCCTTCATTAAATATTTCTGATTCCGACTTGGAAACCTTGGTTGGGTTAATGAAAGAACGCGCCACCTTTGCAGAAGATATCTTAACGGATGGAGCCTATTTCTTAGCTAATCCAAGTGAATTTGATACAGAAACTATTCGTAAAAAATGGAAAGCAGAAACAACGGGATATTTGAATGAATGGATGACTCGATTGGAGGGAATTTCTGAGTTTAGCTCGGCGAATATCGAATCTGCGTTCAAGGGATACTTGGAAGAGAAAGGATTGGGTATTGGCGCTGTATTGCTCCCTTATCGCTTATCTGTAACGGGTGTGGGTGCTGGTCCGGGAATGTTTGATGTGAGCGCATTTCTTGGGAAAGAAGAAGTATTAAACCGCATGAAAGAAAACCTACCTAAAATTGCCGCCATTCTAAATGAAGCATAAAATTCACGTTCGAGGTATTCGCTGTTATTCTTTTCATGGGTGCATGGAAGAGGAAGCGCGCATTGGTGGACATTATTTGGTAGATGTAACGATTGATACCGACTTCTCAAAAGCCGCTGCCAGCGATGAATTAATTGATACGGTAGATTATTGCGTCGTACAAAAAATAGTAGCAGAAGAAATGGGCATTCGGTCGAAGTTGATTGAGCACGTAGGACAACGGATCGTTTCAAGAATAAAAAAAGAATTGCAAGGAATCTTGGGCCTTCGTGTTGAAATTCACAAGCTTTCTCCGCCTATTGATGGCGACACTCGTGAGGTATCTATTGTAATCGAGGCATAGGCACCGAACAAACGTTAACCTAAGGAATAAAGAATTTTTTATTCCTTTTTTTATTTTTTTAGTACTATGTATTGCATATATCTATTTTTTACATATATCTTTGCATTAAATATTAGTTCATGAATTCAGAGAATACGCAGGCACAAATGAGAAAAGGTATTTTGGAATACTGTATCCTAAGCATACTGTCCTCTGGTGAGGCCTATCCATCCGAAATTCTTAACCGCTTGGAATCCGCACAATTAAGTGTTGTTGAAGGAACGATTTATCCCTTGCTTACGCGTTTAAAAAATATGCAACTGCTGGACTATCGTTGGGCAGAATCTACCTCCGGTCCACCAAGAAAATACTATTGCATTACCGAAGAAGGACGCGTTTTTCTATCGGAATTAGAAAGAACTTGGCTTGAATTACAACAAGCTGTTTCAACAATTACCTCTAAAAACAACTGATTATGAACAAGACAGTATCCATTCATTTACAAGGCTTTCCTTTTATTTTTGAGGAGCAAGCTTATACAACCTTAGAATCTTACTTGAACGCATTAAGAAATGTATTGCAACATGAAGAAGGATTAGAGGAAATTATTCAAGATGTTGAACTAAGAATTGTTGAATTACTACAACCTCAACTATCAGCAGGAAAACAAGTTGTTGAAAATAAACACGTGGAAGAAATCATAGCGAAAATTGGTCAACCCAAAGATTTTGGATCGGAAACCCAGGGAATGGATGAACCGAATTCGGAATCCAAAACCAAAGCAACTCGAAGATTTTTCAGAGATAGCGATACCGCGTTGCTTGGTGGTATTTGTTCAGGTGCAGCTGCTTACTTTAATATTGACGTAGTATTTATTCGTGCCATTTATCTCATTTCATTTTTAACTTTTGGTGTGGGTGGATTATTATATTTTATCTTATGGATAATCATTCCGCCTGCCAAAACCAGCAGTGATAAACTACAAATGAAAGGTCAAGTGGTTAACCTAGAGAACATGAAGACTGAACTAGGTTCAGCTACGAATCGCCTGAAAAAAGAAGCTAAAGCACTAAATAACCGAACCGATATTGCTAATTTGTTGCGCAGAATTGCTCGATTCGTTTCAATTATTATTGGCGTCTTAGCCATGTTGGTTGGCTCGGTATTACTAATTACTACGCTTATCTTTATATTTATTCAACCACAATTTATTCCAGCAGAAATCAATGGACAACACGTTTCATTAAGTGAACTATTGGTACTAATTTTTGATAAATCGACTATGATTCCACTCGCTTTTTGGGGTATTGGATTAATTAATCTTTCAATCATCGGGTTATGTTTTTTAATTGGAATTCGATGTTTTAAATCCTTATCCTCAAAAATAATTTATATCGGTATGGGTGTGCTTTTGCTTACATTTATTATCGGAACTTCTATGGCAGCAACTGCTGGCGTGCAGTTCGCTAAGTCAATAGAATCTTATGGGGAGATTGAAAAAGAAATAGCCACATATCATGGAGAAAACCTCACCATCTCACCAAAATTAAATGACACAAAAGTTTCAGGAGGGTATACCATTATAAGCAACGGGGATGATTTAGGTTTTCTAATTCAAAAGAACAACATTCTGTTCCATGGAATTGAAATAATGTATGAGGCCTCTAACGACTCTTCATTTCATATCTATCAATTAAATTCGGCACAAGGAAGTTCTCATAAAAAGGCCATTTACAATGCTCGTCAACTAAGAAATATCAGCTTTTTAAAAGATTCTATATTTACTATAAATCCGTGTTTTTCCTTTCCCAAATCCACAAAACTGAGGGACCAAAAAATTAAATTTAGAATAACTGTACCTTCAAATCGTACGGTATTATATCAAGGAAGAAGAATTTATCCCATAATTGACTCGATATCTACCGAAATACGAGCACACGGATATATTTCTAAAGAGGGAAATTATTCTGAATGGTGATTACTTGCTATCGAATGGCGTTAAAAGAGGCGTGAATAGAATACCTTATTTTTGTATAAAGGAGATACATGTTCAAACTACAATCAACGACAGTTGAAATTATAATTAATCCCCTAGGCGCTGAACTTCAACAATTCACGCACATAACGCATGGGAACTTGCTATGGCAAAAAAACGACAAACTCTGGAATCGCTTTGCCCCAATTCTATTTCCTATTGTTGGACGATTACTTAACGATCAGTACACGTTGAATCATGAATCGTATGGCATGCGGCAACATGGCTTCGCCAGGGATCAAGTTTTTCAGGTAATGGAACATTCAGAAGATTCCATCACTTTGCGGCTAACGGATAATGAACAAACCCGAGCACAATATCCTTTTGCCTTCGAACTACAGGTGAAATACACCTTATTTCAAGATGCCCTAGAAATTGAACACCGTGTTACTAACCTTGATACGGCGGAACTCTTCTATAGTCTTGGCGGGCATCCTGGATTTCACATCGAAGGAAAACTCTCAGCGTATTATCTCGATTTTGGAGATGATTATACGGTACAACAACACTTAATTACAGGAAATTACTACAACGGTAAAACAAAAGAAATTCAACTTGCACGGAAGTTCGAACTATCTGATGATTTATTTACCTCCGATGCAATTGTAATTAAACAACCACCCTTTCAATACATTGGATTTGGTAAAATAAATGGGCCGAAAATACTTTCATTGCATTGCGACACATGGACTGCGGTCGGTTTATGGACCAAACCTGGCGCTCCATTTTTCTGCATTGAACCGTGGTGGGGATGGGCGGATGCACTGGATTCAAGCGGTAACATAAAAGAGAAAGAAGGTATAATGTCGCTTGCGTCAGGAAGTCATTCAACACACAAATATTGTTTTGAATTTCATTAATAAATAACAAATCACAAAATACGCAATACTCCTGAATTAAAATTTGTATATTTATAAACAGCGATTGCCGAAAAGCTTTTAGAGTAGGCACTAATTTTAACCTAATATATTATGAAAAAAACAGTTTTTTATGCCGTGGGTATTTTGCTTGCCTCCTTAATCTCATGTGGAGATAATGATTCTAAAAAAACCCAACAAAATGAAGTTGATATTAATAAAGTACTTAACAATTTAGTTAAAGACAAAGTTATTGATGAGGAGACTAAAAATCAAATAATGTCTGAATATAATAGTATCAAAGATTCGACAAAACGTGCTAATGCAAATAGTAACGGTGATATTGATGTAACGAAAGCGTCAAAAATCAATAGTTTTGATATGTTCGAAGCAATCCATAAAGACAGAAGTCTTTATCTTGCCGATTATGTAGATAAAGATATCGTTCTTACTGATTTATTGGTAAAAAACGTAAAAACTATGGACATTGACGGACGATTTGTTAAATGCGTTATTGCCATTCCTTGTAACGCAAAAAAACAACGGGTAGGAGTAAACTTTGGTGCTGATTCCGAATTTGGATATGCCACTTTTTATAAAAACCAATTTTTAAGTCCTTTTTATGATTTAGTACAATCAGAACCGGTTGTAATTGAATTAAAAAATGCGGATGAATTCAAAAAATTAAAAATGTTAGAATGGGAATATAATGCAGAAGATAATCCGGATGGTGATGAAAATATTTATCAACGTAAAATTTCAATTGCTTGTCAGATTAGTAAAGACGATATTGAATATAATGCCGGAAGTAACGCTTATGACGACATGAAAGCAAAACAGATTAAAGTGACAATCAGAAATGCCGTTATTATAAAATAAGCTTTGTTGCATTCTAAATAAATTAAATCCTTCAAAATTTGAAGGATTTTTTCTTTTCATTACACTATTAAATTGTAGATTTAACTCATATCACTTAAAATGAGAAGTTTCTCGGTACTATTTGTATTAATTCCATTTCTTTCCTTAGGACAATTGGGCAATACCATGTATGGCCTATACAGAAATAACAATCCATCTACGGTGCAATTGGCAACGATTGATCCGGTAACAGGAATAATTAATGTATTAGGTCCGAACCTAGGGAACACCATCAATTTAACAGGAGTATCGCTTAACCCATATAATTACACCTATACCTATCAAGATCAAGATTCATGGCTTTCGGTTGATTTATCGAACGGTACATTGGTAAATGATGTGATGGTAAGTTTACCCAATGCCACGGGAAATTTTAATAACTTCAAATTCAATACATCCGACACCACGATGTATGGGTTGTTTTCACAAGTTCTATATAACCCAATTACAGGCGTATATTCAGGAGACATGCGCTTGGCTACCTGTGATTTAAGTACAGGACAAGTTTCGCTCATATCGCCGGCATCCGTTGCATCAAGTTATGTAATGGCTGGCTCGTCTATAGACCCTCACCTGATGGTTTACTATTTTATTTCTGAAGGAAAACTGATGGGCATTGATTTGTACAATGGTTCTATATATACTCAGCCCGTGATTAGCATTCCAAGCGGTGGAGATAGCTTTGATAATTTTGCCTATAGCTGTGTTGACACAACGATGTATGGTTTAATCATGAATAACGGAGTGGGTGTTCAATCGTTGGGCAAAATCAACGCTACAACAGGAGTAGTTACCGCCTTAGCAACTCCGTTAAACTTCAATAACTATATCATGAATGGAGGGGCCACAATAGACCCAATTAACCTCATCTATTATTTTGAAACGATGGATAATAACGCACAAATCTATCTGGTTGGTTTATCCCTGATAGATGGTTCTATTGTTTCCAATGTTATGCTTCCACCCAGTGGTGCATATTTCGATATGGCACGTATAGATGGAGATTGTTATGGCGCTACACCTTCTCGCCTAAATCCTTCCTTGCAACTAGAGGAATCAGCATTGTCACTTTCCATTGCGCCAAATCCAAGTACTGACCTAGTTACCGTAAATTCAAACTCACAAATCGAATACATACGCTGTTATGGGATGGATGGAAAAATAGCACTAGAAATCACCATGAATGGGATTAATCAATTTTCAGTGAAATCACTTCCCACAGGATTATATATGTTGGAAGTACGGACAGCACAATCTTCGCAGATTGTTAGATTATTGAAAGATTAATTTCCTTTTTTCTTTTCTTTTTTAAGTGATCTATACAAACGGAGTGCTCCCATTGGTAAAACCTCATTGTCTAGATACATCCCCGCAGCTTCCAAGGAAACCGCAAAACCCTTTTTCGTCATTAACTGTATTCCAAGCGGAACATAACCAACGGCAGCACCATAGCCATCAATTCCTCCAGAACTTCCTCCACCAATTATGAAAGCTGCACCGATAGCAGCACCGAGGTAGGGAGCAAATTTTGTTGGTTTTGCTTTTGAACCAAAATAATAACGCCCTCCGACGTGAACCCCAGAAATTGCTAAAATAGAACCGACCCCCGCTTCAATACTCCAATGATGATTGAAAAAATGCTCATAATTACAAGAAAGAAAACTTGGTCCTCCAAACTGAACACCGAGCTGATTTTTAACTTCCAACCTTCTATTCACAGAGTCACTAACTTGGTTCTGACCCCATGCCATAGTAGTTACTACCAATAAAATCAAACTTAAATTTCCTTTCTTTAATTCCATAGAGCTGTAATTATATGTATTCAACAACTTTATTTAATCATTCTCATTCCCGTTTTCCAGACTACACCCAAATCACGCCATACGGACGCGCTGAGTTGATATTCCAAGTTGATTCGGATTTTCTCCGGCATGATTACTTCTATATAAGTACGTTCAGGATCCTTACTATTTGCCAGTATTTTATTCTCTTCAAAATAACTAATTGAAGCAAGATCGGTAATTCCAGGCTTATAATCTAACACCTTACGTTGGGCATCCGTATAGTGACGAACATATTCCATCACTTCTGGTCGAGGACCAACTACGCTCATATCTCCCTTCAACACATTGATAAACTGAGGAAATTCATCCAGTTTGTATTTACGAACAAAAGCTCCTGCACGCGTAATTCTTGGGTCGCGCTCACCCACAGTTAGTTTCCCTTGCCGATCTGCATTCGGACGCATGGATCGAAACTTAAGCAACATAAAGGGCTTACCGCCTAATCCGATTCGTTCCTGTAAGTAAAAAATACCTCCCCTTGATTCTAGCGCAATACCACATGAAATAATTAATCCTATTGGTAAAAACGCAATTAAAATAAGCGACGAAAGTATGACGTCCATTAAACGTTTCATCCCATCACCTTATGATATGCAATCGTTACCGCCTTGATTACGCTATCCACTTGCTCGTTCGTTAAGTTGTAATAAATGGGTAAGGATATTTCTCTTGAATATTTATCATAAGCCACGGGGTAATTGGCTATATCATACCCTAACTCCTTATATGCTGTAAACAGAGGCAGGGGTTGGAAATGCACATTAACCGCAATATCTTGCTCAAAGATCTCATGCATAATTGCATCTCGCTGTGCTTCGGTAACCCCATTAATATTCAATTGATATAAATGACAACAAGAAACACGAAAACGGTCTTCACGGATTGGAGTCACAGCCCAATCAAGATCCTCAAACCCCTTGGTGTATTGATCAAAAATTTCGTTTCGACGGTCTAAGGTATCCTGGTAGCGCTCCAGTTCCACTAAGCCTATAGAAGCTTGAAGGTCGGTCATATTACACTTATATCCAGGCTCGATTACATCATAACGCCACGCCCCTTTTTGCATTTTAGCTAAGGCATCCTTGGACTGTCCATGTAGAATTTTAATACAAAACAATTTATAGAGTGCTTCGTGGTCAAATGAATCAGGCAGATTAAAACAAATTGCCCCACCTTCTGCCGTGGTTAAATTCTTAACTGCATGAAACGAAAAGCACGTAATGTCGGCTACCGCCCCCATTTGTACACCTTTATAGGTGGCACCAAAGCTATGCGCCGCATCCGAGGCGATTAACATTCGTCCTAATTTCTGTTGCTGCTCATTCGAAGGAGTAAACATCGATTTAGCTTCTTCAACGAGTTGTTTAATGGCATCGAAATCGCAAGGTAAACCGGCAATATCAACCGGCATAATGGCTTTTGTATTTGGTGTTATGGCCGCTCGAATGGCTTCAATGCTAATATTAAAATCATCCGGATTGATATCCACCATAACCGCTTTAGCACCAGTATGTAACACCACATTGGCACTCGCACAATACGTATAGACAGGGATAATAACCTCATCGCCCGGACCTATACCCCACCAACGCAATACAATTTCCATTCCGGTGGTCCATGCACTAACGGCTACGGTTGTTTTACACCCCACATATTCGGTGATTTTCTTTTCAAATAACTTAGTTTTTGGACCCGTAGAAATCCAACCACTGCGTAAGGTATCCGTAACTTCATCAATGATTCGTTGATCTATTCGTGGGGGAGAGAAAGGTAACATATTAGATAATTTCGTTTTTGTAAAGTTCGAGAAAATTAATCAATCTATGCACAGGTATATCTAGGGGAAGATTAACAATGTGCTTACTTACATATACTGCATTCGGAAAATTAGAAACTTCCAGCCCCCAAGGTTCCAAGGAATCCAATACAGGATGTAAAGGTGAAATAAACCAATCTCCAAGCGGTATTTTTTCTTTTTCTGCGTGCTGCAAAAACAGCGCTCGGTCCTTGACAAGGATGGGATACTTAAGAAAGGCATGATGGGCTAAGTGTTCCGCTGGGACGGTGGTTTTGCTTTGATTGGCCAACCAATCATGCACTGAGACACCCGAAATTTTTCGCTGTGAAATCACGTGATCTAAAGTGCTTAGGGCCTTAATTCCTGCTCGGCATTGCACCGTACTCATGCCTTTAAAATAATCCTTCGGCATGTGAATTCCTTCTAATTCGGAAGCACTGGAAGAACCTACTACCACCCCTTTCTTACTCAACCATCGATACATTCGAATGAAGGTCCAATATGTAAAACCCTTTAGTAAATAGGTTCTCGCCCAAATAAGAATAAAAAGGATGAACTGATCCTTGGCACTTGGTTTAATTAAATGCGATTTAAGCAGATTGACCGACTGAAGTAAATCCCGATTATTTATTAGCAACATTCCACCAATTCCGGTAGAAAAGGGCTTATTCCATTGACTTGAAAAAAATGAGGCATCGCACCGTAGGCCGTTAAACACACCCTGATGTTTTCCACCAAACCCGTGCGTGCAATCTTCAATCGTATAGATTCCCTTTGCTTTAGCCATGGATACGATTTCCTCCACTTCAAAACTCAATCCAAGCATGTTTTGAATTAAAATTACTTTAGTTTTTGGGGTGAGAGCCTGTTCGATCTGCTCGGCGCTACAGCATAAAACCGTAGGATTGATATCCACATAAATGGGTATTGCGCCCAAATAAAGAATGGCGTTGGGTACCACAACACACGTGAACGCTGGGAGCACTACCTCATCTCCGGAACCTACACCCATCGCCTTCAACACGGTATATAAGGCCACCCGTCCTTTCCAATAAAGTGAAACTTGCTCCGTATCAATGTGGAGATACTCGGCTATCCTTGCTTGATATGTCAACTCAACATTCATCTCGTTCTAGCAGTAAAGGGTAAACTAAGCAAGCCCAAAAAGGAACCAATTCCGTAAGCGAAATGAAGTAACTTAAAGCCAATGAGTACCATTAATACCTTGTTTTTTCCATTACGCGCCCGCCAAGCTACGGCCGTTAATACTCCGGTGTAACAGATGAGCACTCCGAATGAAGCCAATGACCACAGTGGATTCCAAGTGATTAAGGAAAGTATCAGTGGAAATGTCCAAGAACCCAGAAATAGCATGGGGATAAAATGACGTAAACTTAGGGAGGAAAATGTTCGGGTGATATACACCGTTTTCAAATTCCACTTGCCATTATTGAAGTTATTCTTTGCCATGGCCCTGAACGTTTCCCGTGCATAATAGGTGCATCTTGCCTTAGGTGTAAGGTAAATTTTTCCTCCGTTTCGAAGTAAACGCTTTGATAACTCCATGTCATGGTTTCGAATTAGTCGTTCATCATAGCCTCCAACAGCTTTTAGTTCCTGAGCACGGTATAATCCAAAGGGTACGGTGTCCACAGCAATCACATCTGAAACCCCTGTTCGAAATTTAGCATTCCCCACACCGACTGGATGCATAAGTACGGTGCGAATAGACTCAGACATCGCGGTACTATTTTTAACCTTAGTTTCCATCACACCACCCACTGCGATTGCATCAGAATGATCGTTCATCGTTGAAATAAGGGTACTTATATATCCGAAATCAAACGATGCATGCGCACTCGAAATTAAAATGTAGGTTCCTTGAGCGGCATGAACACCAATATTTAGTGCCCGCGGTGTAATTCGATCCGGATTGCTCAATACCTTCACTTGGGGATGAATTTGTGAGAGCTCATTCAATAAGGCTTGGGTTCCATCTGTAGATCCTCCATCAATTACCAACAATTCCATGCGTGAAGGGTCTGTGCCATTCGACAGCAACGAAACAACACAACCCCTGATGTATCGCACTTCATTATAGCACGGAATAACAACGGAAATTTCAGGATTCATTGGGTTGGTTTTTAAATGCCGGATGAATACCAATAAACAAACAACTCCATAATAACCAGAACACAATACCTGATTGTCGCTCCAACATGGATTCAAACAAGGAATTAAAAGCAAATGCACAAACCACGAGGATTAAAATCCCTTGTTTATGCTTCCACCCATACCAAAGCATGGAGATTAAAATACTCAGCAACCAAAGCAAACCAATCCAACCGGTTTCCACCGCTGTATTAAAAAATTGATTGTGTGAGTTGAAGTGTTTTTGGGCCAGGTTAATTTGACCATATTCCAAAAGTTTTGCCTCCATTGCAGAAGGTAAATTCCCCACACCTACTCCATTCGGGTGTTCGAGCAAAATTTCTGCAGAGGCAGTCCATAAAATCAATCGCGCATCGTTTCCACGAATTTCCCCACGGGGAACATGCGTATAAGCGTATGGGGACTTCACATAATTAGAGACAAAAGAAACGGAATCTGACACATTTCTTCGTAAGGAAGGCATGAAATAAAGACCTAGGTAAATAACTACGATACCAAGGGTAAAAACTCCAATAAGTACGGTCCAACCTTGTTTTTTAAAGAGCCAATATCCAACTAAACATGCCATGAGTATTACAGCGAATAATAAGCCAGACAAACTTTCTAAATGCACATGGGTATAGAGTAAAAAAAGTATACCGACCGCCGAAAACAGATGTTCCCTCATGGTTCTAGGGGCTTCCCAACGTTTAAACAACATATAAATGCCTAAGGCGCAGAAAACGGACGCATAGGTGGGGTGATGAAACAATCCAGAAAAATGGGAGGAGAATAAGTAGGCAGGATCATAATTGTGCTCTTCATAATTGAAAAATGCGACCAAATAACACACGAAAAGCATCAGGAATAAGGAAATTAAAAACCCATTTTCCAAGAAACGTTTGTTCAGATAAAAGGTAGGAACAAAAGAAAATACGATAGGAAATAGCACGAACGATAGTTTTTTTTCAATTCCAAACATGGCTTCATGTGGGTCTATAGCATTCATCGCATAGAGGGAATAGTAGGGAAGAAATAAGGTTATACCCAGGAGAATCCCATTGAATTTAAAGGTGAGTTCTTTCTTCACTATACCAGTAATCACTATCACCAAGAATAATAAACAAAATAGCCCTGTAAGACCAGGGAATAACATCCACCCGGCTAATAACAGCAATAGCGCCCATTGATATACCCTTGGATAGTTGAATTTCATTCGTTCAAAATTTTAGTATAATACCCCAATAGTTTTTCTTCTTCGATTAACCAATTGTATTTTTCCCGAAAGGCTATCTTGCCATTTTCACCCATTTCAGAGGATCTGGCTTTATCTGAAAGTAAGAATTTAATGCCTTTTGCTATGGCTGAAGGATCCATCGGATCAACACAAACACCGCACTTTGCCTCTTCAATGATACCTCGCCACAATGGAAAATCGGATGCGAGAACCGGAGTTCCAGCAGACATATACTCGAACATTTTTATCGGCAGTGCTTCAAGATAACTTCTTGTAGGATGTAAAGTCACTAAGCCAACTTCTGAAGTAGAGAGAATCTGCATGATCTCCTCCCTATCAATAAAGCCACGGAAATCAACTTTTTCCCAACCCTTTAACTTACGCACCTCTGCTTCGAAAGAAGCAGGTACAAAGTTACCGGCAAGAACTAAGCGTGCATCCACAGTTTCCATGGCCTGCACCATTTCTTTGATTCCGCGTGTTGGGAACAGACCTCCGACATAACAAACCTGTCCGGGTATTTTTGCGACATCTCCTTCCAATTGAAGAACCTCATTCATCAAGGGATAATTGGCAATCTGCTCAACATTAACATTGTGTTTTTTGAAACGATCGCATATTGGCTCGTTTACACTGATTACCCCTGCAATTCGTTTAGCCACATAGCCTTCAAAAAATCTAAAAAATCTTGAAATCAAACCACGGAAAACTGCAGGAATCCAATGTTTATCCATGATCTGTTTCGGAAGATCTTCATGAGCATCATAGATCACTTTTTTACCTTTTCTAGCCAATTTCAATCCATAAGGAAGTAATTCAGGATCGTGAAAATGATACACATCAGCATCCAACTCGAGAGCCTTTCTATATACTTCAGCGGTTGTACTGATCATCCTTCTGAAACGTCCCTTACCCTTGCGTTCAACTCCAATGATGTGAACTCCGTCCAGTAATTGCGTTTCACCTTTTGTCGCAACAAGATAAACATCATAGCCCTCCTTGCTCAATGAAACGCATTGCTTATGGAAAATACGAATATCCGTATGAGGATGCGCACTTGTGAGGTGAGCAACTTTGATTTTTTTGGGTGTATTCATTTTCTTGTTTTCCACAAATAATTCGATGGTTTTTCAGGGCTGAACGTTATAGATCTTCTCCCATTTTGCAATATTGAAAAGACGCCATTTCGTGCGGATATCCATATTCTCCATATCTAATTTACTGAAATCGATCAACTCTTTCAGAATTTCGGAATTCTTGACTGAATCGCTGATCTCATCATTGATCTTTGCCAGCCATTCTTCTTCAGGTGCATTGAAACCAAGTTTATCCGTTCTCCAAACCACTTCCTTTGGTAGAAAAGGTGATACAGCATTTCTCAGCAGATTCTTGGTCCACCCCTTACTGATCTTATATTCATCCGGCAACGACAATGCTGTCTCTACTAAGCGATAATCTAAAAATGGTAATCTCGATTCAACTGAATGCGCCATAGAATTTCGATCCTCATAACGCAAGAGATGAGGCAATTGTGTGTACTTGATTTCTAACTTCTGGAGTTTCAAAATATCCAAATAGCTCGATGAAACTTCTTTCATTAGTCCAGAACTAAACTTTTCAAGGATATCCTTTTTCAGGAATCTGCTTCGCTGTTTTAACTTCTTAAGTCGGAACCTGTAATTTGTGAAATACAGGTAGTACTTTATCAATTGTACCTTAGAAAGCTTAGAATTTTCAGAAGACTGAAGAAATCCCCGGACTTTTTTCAATCCTCTTAATTGCATCAGATAAGCAGGATAATAGCGTTCATAACCCAATAAGGTTTCATCGCCTCCCTGACCGTCAAGCATAACCAAACAATTCATTTGTCTTGCCTTCTTCATTACAAAGTATTGAAGGAAAACAGACGGACTTCCAAATGGCTCTTCCTGAACTTTGATCACCTCATCAATGGATGAAATAAAGTCATCTTCAACCGGTTCAACCATCACAAGGTCTGTTTCGCAGAATTCTGATACCTTTTTTGCATATGCACTTTCATCAATCGATTTTTTATTCACTTTGGCATGAATCGCTTTAATCGTTCGGTTTGAGTCTTTTCTTAGGATTTCTGCTGAAAAAAAGGTAATTGAGCTACTGTCTAAACCGCCACTGAGACATGTTCCAACTTCAACATCACTTCGCATGCGCAGTTTAACCGCATCTTTCAGGCATTCGCGATACATACTGATCGCTTTTTCCTCGTCCATTAGCCGCAGTTCATTCCGAACATTAAGATCATAATATGGATGGAGCTCAAACGTATGGTCGCTCAAATCATACACGAGATTTGACCCTTGTTCCAGCTTTTGAATTCCTTCGAAAAACGTTTCATCGCAATGATCTTCATATCCCAGAACAAGATAATCCAATAGGATTTGTTTATTGGCCTTTCTCTCTGAACAAAATGGTAAAAGCTGCTTTATTTCGGATCCAAAGACAAATGAATTTTCATTTTTAAAAAAATAGAATGGTTTTACACCAAATCGATCCCGGCTACAGAAAAGGATATTCCTTTCTTTGTCATAAATACAAAAACTCCACATACCATTGAACTGTTCAACGCATGAAAAGCCCCATTCCCTATAGGCCGCAAGAATCACCTCGGTATCACTCTGAGAGCGAAATTCATATCCCAGAGCTCTTAAATTCTCTCTGATCTCGACGTAGTTGTAG
>JAIXRD010000114.1 GCA_027485365.1 Cryomorphaceae bacterium
ATCCTAGCATGGCATCTAATACACCCCTATGCATGGTTTTAAACAGAAAAACCAATGCCGCACCAGCTGCTGTTACTAACCACGTGAAAACAGTTGCAATCAAAGCGGCCCATACCGGGTGAATGTGTTTAAAAAACTCAATCAAAGCATTCATAGGTTTCAAATTTAAGAACATTTGTAAAACCACGGGAAGTTACTTATCTTTGATTCAAATAAATACCGCATGAAGTCAATCTTCCTATTTCTACTCTTAGCTGTTGGATTTTTAATTAATGGTTGCAGCAAGCAAGACGACACGATTCTTCGTGTATATGTTGGTTACAATGGTCAACCGAAATTAAGCGCAAAGGTGGTTATCGATGGCGTAACTCAAAATCCACCACAAAGTCCATTTGTTATGACGGAATTTACCGATGTAAACGGGTTAGCGGAATTTAACCTGAAAGACTACATTAAACCAGGTTCTTACGGAGGAAGTACGGTAGATTGTACGGTTTACTTAATCAAAAACTCACCGTCCAGTGATACCGTAAAAACAATCTTTGTTGAAGCATTTAAGACAACAAAGCAACAGTTTTTATTCAATTAAGATTCACGTTTAGAGGGAAAATCTCCTGCTAAATTGCGAGGAATACGTACCTTTGCATTCATTTTAAGGCTATGGCAAAAAACGCAACATCGCGACTAGAAGACTATTCCAAGTGGTATAATGACTTGGTACATAATGCTGATTTAGCTGAACATTCCGATGTGAAAGGCTGCATGATTATTAAACCGTATGGGTATGCCATTTGGGAAAACATGCGTGACATTTTGGATCGAATGTTCAAGGAAACCGGGCACTCCAATGCGTATTTCCCCTTGTTTATTCCTAAATCGTATCTCAGTAAAGAAGCGAGCCACGTAGAAGGATTCGCTAAAGAATGTGCGGTGGTTACGCATTATCGATTGAAAATGTCAGATGATGGAAAAAGTGTGGTGGTTGACCCGGACGCAAAATTACAAGAGGAGTTAATTATTCGACCAACCTCTGAAACCATTATATGGAACTCATACAGAAATTGGATTCAATCATACCGAGATCTACCTATTTTAATAAACCAATGGGCTAATGTTGTGCGTTGGGAAATGCGTACCCGCTTATTCCTCCGAACTGCCGAATTCTTATGGCAAGAAGGCCACACTGCACACGCTACACGCGAAGAAGCAATCGAAGAAACCAATCAAATGCTTCGAGTTTACGCCACATTCGCAGAAGAATATATGGCGATGCCGGTAGTTATGGGAAGAAAAACAGCCAGTGAACGATTTGCAGGAGCTGATGATACCCTGTGTATTGAAGCCATGATGCAGGACGGAAAAGCCTTACAAGCAGGAACCTCGCATTTTTTAGGTCAGAACTTTGCGAAAGCATTTGACGTGAAATTTGCTGATAAATCAGGTAAATTGGATTACGTATGGGCTACTTCCTGGGGTGTGAGTACCCGCTTAATGGGAGCTTTGGTCATGACACATTCTGATGATGAAGGTTTAGTTTTACCTCCAAAACTAGCGCCAATACAAGTGGTTGCCATTCCAATTTATAAGACAGAAGAAGAACTACATTTGATTGAAGAGAAATTTAAGTCCATCGGGAATGCATTGAAATCCTTAGGGATTCGATTCAAGTTTGATGGGGACGACAATAAACGTCCGGGATGGAAATTCAATGAATACGAAGTAAAAGGAGTGCCGATTCGATTGGCAATGGGTCCAAGGGATTTAGAAAACGGACAAGTAGAAATTGCCCGACGAGATACCAAAGAAAAATCTTCCATTGCGGCGGATGGTGTGGTTGAACACATTTCGGTGTTGCTCGATGAAATTCAAGCCAATTTATTGGAGCGTTCCAAAGCACACCGAGAAGCAAATACCTTTAGTGTAGACACCTACGAAGAATTTAAGCAGCGCATTGACGAGGGTGGATTTTTCTTAGCGCACTGGGATGGAACAGCGGAAACAGAAGAGTTGATTAAAAACGAAACGAAAGCTACGATTCGTTGCATTCCGTTCGATGGACCAAGCGAAGCGGGAACTTGCATGGTTACCGGTAAGCCCTCCGCACAGCGCGTTATTTTTGCCAAAGCATACTAGGTATTGCGATCCTTTCATTTTAAGCATTTTAGTATACTTCACAACGAACATTCCCTTCCTGTTGGAACAGACGTTATGATGCTCGGCACGCTTGCGCAGCATGAATCCCCAAAACGAATTTTAGATGCCGGCGCTGGATGTGGTGTACTTGGCCTTATGATGGCTCAGCGCTATCCCAACGCACAGATTACGTGCATTGAAGTGGATGAAAAAGCGGCCGATGAATGTTATAAAAATGTGGAATCGAGTCCGTTTCGTGAACGAATCAAGGTAATCCAAGGCGATCTATTAGCTCCTTTCACATCGGAGTTTGATCTAATCGTTAGTAATCCTCCATATTATTTTACAGACAATAGTTCATCTAAACGTAATAACACACAAAAACATAGCACTACAGAAGAATTTTCAGCATGGATTCGTGCTTGTTATGCCTTACTTGCCCCGTTTGGTACCTATTGTATGATATACCCACATAATCAAGAACACGCAATTGGAGCGCTTGCGAGCGCGAATAAATTCCATGAACAAACTAGGCATGTGTTATTAAATCAACATGAGCAAGGTGTTCGTATAATTAGTGCCTACACGAAGCAGGTCAGTCAACGTATTGAAACCAATTTTTCGCTAAGAAATCAAGACGGAACGTATAGCGACTCCTATATCGAATTAACCAAAGAATTTCATGCGAAAACTCCATTAAGGTAACTTAGGTTACCTAAAATAGTTTCATGAATGAGTACCTTTGTAGAAATAATTGATCATGAAAAAAGGATCCAAACTCTACAGCATTGCTACCATGACCTGTCCTCAATGTCAGGAATCTCATATGATGGTTGCAAACCCTTACCGATTTTCCATGATGGGAGAAGTTAAAAACAAATGTGAAGTTTGCGGATTAGACTTTAAGCCTGAACCAGGCTTTTACTATGGTGCCATGTATGTGTCATATGGCCTCGGAGTGGCCATTTTTGTTACGATTTGGGCATCTTGCAACTGGTTTTTTGATAACGTTGGCGTTTGGACACAAATCAGCTTAGTTCTTATCGCGCTCATTGGATTAGGTCCGTATTTATATGCCTTATCTAAAGTGATTTGGGCAAACATTTTCTTTAGCTATAAGGCCAATGCAACCACTAGTAGATAAAAAACAACTGTTACACGATACCATCGGGTATATTTTGGAAGAGGAGCTCATCGAGGAGATGAGTAAAATTGCCAAAATTCGTGAAACAATTCAAGATGAAATTATCATCCATGTCGGTGATGAATTAAAAATGATCCCGATTGTGGTGTACGGTTCAATTAAGGTATCGCGTGAGAACACAGAAGGCGATGAACTATTACTATATTACATTGAAGGCGGTGACACCTGTGCCATGACCTTACAATGCTGCGTACGGCGAACGGATTCTCAAATTAAGGCTACTGCGATGGAGCCTTCGCTCCTACTCATGTTTCCAAGCGAGTATATGCAATTGTGGATGGATAAATACCGCTCCTGGCGAGAGTACATTCTACAGTCCTATCACACTCGAATGCTTGAACTCATGGAAACCATTGATGAAATTGCCTTCATGCGCCTAGATGAACGTTTAATAAAATATTTAACCGATCAGGCTAAATTATTGGGGAATCTAGAACTCCACCACACCCACCAGCAAATTGCAGATGACCTGCATTCCTCTCGGGTAGTAATTTCACGCTTATTAAAGCAATTAGAAAACAAAGGAGCCATCCAAATTCGACGAAATCGAATTATTCTCAACGAAATCTAGTCGTTACGTTGTAATTTAAATTCCGAAGATTTATGAAAGGTAATCTTTG
>JAIXRD010000053.1 GCA_027485365.1 Cryomorphaceae bacterium
CCACCAAGTCCAGCAGCAGTGGCGGTACCTGAAGCACCGTTATGGCAGCTAACGTAGGAGAATTGTAGGGTAGAAGAGAGGGCATTGGCAGGTTGTGATATGAGGGCATTAATGGAAGCTGTACATCCATTAAGATCGGTCACAACCACAGTGTAGGACCCCGGGAAGAGGCTATTGAGGTCTTGGGTAGTAGCGCCATTAGACCAGGCATAGGTGTATGGAGCGGTACCAAAGGAAGGGGTAAGATTAATGCTTCCATTATTTACTCCAAAGCACGATACGTTGGTGTTAGCAAAGGCCAAGGAAAGGGCATTGGCGGGTTGGGTGACAGTGGTTGCAATAGAAACAGTACATCCTACAGAATCCATTATGGTCACTGAATATGGGCCGGCTGGAAGATTAGTAAGGTCTTGAGAAGTAGCGCCATTAGACCATGAATAAGTATACGGAGGAAAACCACCAGTAATGGTTAAATCTACAGCTCCGGTATTTGTTCCAAAACACACCACATTGGTAGGTTGTAAAAATGGTGTGAGTGGGGCCGGCGGTTGAGTGATATTCGCACTAAATGAGGTATTACATCCGTTGGTATCCGTGATTATTACAGAATAACTTCCGGCAAATAGGTTGTAGTTATTTTGATTTGGATTACCATTTGACCAATTAAAAGAATAAGGTGGAGTTCCTCCCCATAAATTCAAATAAATATTACCCGTATTTTGGCCATAGCATATTACATTTTGAACTGTAGGAATAAATGTTAACGCTGAATCAGGTTGGTCAACAAAGAAGGAAATAAAATACTGACATCCTGTTTGATCCGTAACATTAACTGAATAAGTTCCGGTAACTAGGGAAGCAATATCTTGAAATTGAGACCCTGTGTTCCATAAATAAGTGTATCCTGGTAGTCCACCAGAAACGGTGATGTCAATCGCTCCAGTACCATTACCGAAACAATCTACATTGGTTATATTTCCGGTAACAGAAATTCCATTAGATGGGTCAGAAATGGTAACAGCTAAGGTAGCAACGCAACCAAGGGCATCTGTTACATTGACTAAGTAAGAACCACTTTGAAGGTTAAGAATATCTTGAGAAGTTGCGCCATTGTTCCATGAATAGGTGTATGGTCCAACGCCACCGGCAACGCTAAGATTGATGGATCCAGTAGTTCCTGCAGCACACGAATTATCCACGTGCGTTTCTGTTAACACAATTGCGGTAGCTGGTTGAGTAAGTGTTACATTAATTGTAGCGGTGCAGTTATATAAATCGGTTACAGTTACCGCATAAAATCCAGCAGTTAATTGTCCAATATCTTGAGTGCTGCTTCCATTACTCCAAGTATAGGTGTAGTTAGGAGCTCCTCCGTTAACTGTTAAGTCAATAAATCCAGTATTTCCTTGGAAACACGCGATATTTGAATGGATTTCAGAAAGGGTAAGTGGGGCAAATAATTGGGAAAGTGTTATTGTTGTATTTGAAGTACAGCCATTAATATCCGTCACAGTCACAGTGTATGTGCCTGCAGGGATATTGCTTAAATCTTGGTTTAAAGAACCATTACTCCATAAATAAGTATACGGTGCAGTGCCTCCAGATACAGAGAGGTCAATGCTTCCTGAAGCTGTTCCAAAACAAAGGATGTCCTGATGGGTTTCACTAATCGCGAGAGGAAGAGCAGGTTGCCCGATGGAATAAGCACCAGAAGAAGTACATCCGTTGTTATCTGTAATATTAACGACATAATTTCCGGCACTAACATTAATTAAATCTTCGGTAAACGCCCCGTTATTCCATGAGTATACAAAAGGTCCAGTCCCTCCACTCACGGTTAAGTTAATTGTACCAGAAGTTTGACCAAAACATGCAGCAGAAGAAACACTCGCGGTATTTGATAGTGGAGCAAGAGGTTGAGTTACAGTAACAGATAAATTAGCCGTACAACCGTTCGCATCAGCCACTTGAACACTGTAATTTCCTGCAGGCAAACTAAAGATATCCTGTGTGGTTTGTCCAGAACTCCATATGTAAGTGTAAGGAGCAGTACCTCCTGTTACATTTAAATTGATTGATCCATCCGATAAACCAAAGCAAGAAATGTTAGAATGACTTTCACTCAAGTTTAATGGGGCATTTGGTTGTGTAATTGTAGTAGTATATGGTAGGGAACAACCATTTAAATCAGTAACTGTTAAATTGTATGAACCAGCTGTTAGCCCATTAATATCTTGTGTAATCCCACTGTTTGACCATAAATAAGAATATGGAATTACACCTCCATTAATCGTTGCATCGATACTTCCATTGTTTCCACCAAAACAGGATACGTTTTGATTAATAGATGAAACCGAGATCTGTGTTGGCTGGGTTAAGGTAACATTTGCTGAGGCGGTACAATTATTTTGATCGGTAACGGTCACGGTATAGGTTCCTGCGGCAATATTGTTATTTGCTGGAGTATTTATTGAGTTATTCCAAGCGTAAGTATATGCAGGGGTTCCTCCACTTGCCGAAGCTAAGGCAGAACCATTGGTTGATCCAAAGCAACTGACATTAAATCCATTATAATTTGAGGTAATAGTAGCATTCACAACCAATTGTGGAGGATTGGTAAGGGTTATCGTATCATTTGTTGCACATCCATTAGCATCAGTTACTGTAACGATGTAGGTTCCAGCCGATAGATTTGAAGCAGTAGATTGGTTAGAAAAGTTAGTCCAGAAATAGGTGTAATTCGGTGTTCCTCCAGTCACTGAAACACTTGCAGTACCATTATTGGATCCAAAGCAACTTACGTTAAACCCATTGAAATTTGAGGTGATATTCGCTGTAGGTACTAAAGGGTTTGGAGGGTTAATGGTTATGGACTGATTTTGAGTACATCCATTGGCGTCAGTAACGGTTACGGTGTATGTTCCAGCGCCAAGACCAGTTACGTTCGCGGTACTAGCACCGTTACTCCAAGAATATGAGTAGGCAGGTACAC
>JAIXRD010000110.1 GCA_027485365.1 Cryomorphaceae bacterium
CTATTGGATGAAATTGAAAAAGCGCATCCGGATGTATTTAATTTATTGCTTCAGGTATTAGATGATGGACACATGACGGATGGTCTGGGTCGTAAGATTGATTTTAAGAATACCATTCTAATCATGACATCGAACATTGGTGCACGTCAATTGCAAGAATTTGGAACAGGTGTAGGTTTTGGTACTAAGGCAAAAGAAGAATCGAAAGAAGAGAATTCAAAGGCCGTAATTCAAAACGCACTCAGAAAAGCATTTTCACCTGAGTTTTTAAATCGTGTAGATGACATGATCATGTTCCGTTCTTTGACAAGAGAGGATATTCATAAGATCATTGATTTGGAATTGGATAAATTAATCCTTCGAATCAAAACGCTTGGATATAATCTGGAGTTAACTGAAAAAGCAAAAGATTTTATCGTGGAAAGAGGATATGATGAAAAGTTTGGTGCACGTCCATTAAAACGAGCGATCCAAAAATTCATTGAAGATCCATTAGCGGAGGGTATCATTAATCACAACATGGCTGAAGGGGATACCGTACTTATGGATTTTGAAGATGGGAAAGAAGAGTTGAACCTGGCTGTAAAAAAACAAAAAGGTAAGAAATCAAATCCCGGAAAAGAAGGGTAGATGTGGCTATTAGACATAAAAAAAGGAGCACTTAGCTCCTTTTTTTATGTTCAATGGGTTCTAGTTTACACTTTTGCAATAGTCTCACTCATGTATTCACCATTCTTTAATTTATCTACAATTTTAGAAAAACATTCAATGGTGTAATTTACATCTTCCATGGTATGAACTGCCGTAGGAATCAAGCGTAAAATAATCATTCCTTTAGGAACTACTGGATATACTACCATCGAGCAGAATACATTATAGTTTTCACGTAAATCATAAATCAAATTGGTAGATTCAGGAATAGAACCATTCATGTATACTGGAGTTACACAAGAGTTGGTTGGACCGATTTCAAAGCCAGCTGCTTTTAGACCGGATTGAAGCGCATTCGTGATTTCCCATAATCGATCTTTTAATTCAGGCATTGTTCGAATCAATTCAAGACGCTTAAGGGCTCCAACTACGAGAGGAAGCGGCATGGCCTTGGCGAAAATTTGGGAACGCATGTTATATCTTAAATATTCAACCACTTGCGCATCACTGGCTACAAATCCGCCAATCATTGCGAATGACTTTGCGAATGTCCCAAAATAAATATCAATATCATCTTGTACGCCTTGCTCTTCTCCTGTACCTGCACCTGTTTTTCCAAGCGTACCAATTCCATGAGCATCATCAACAAATAGACGGAAATTATAATCTTTTTTAAGCGCAACGATTTCTTTCAGAATCCCTTGATCGCCGCGCATTCCGAATACACCTTCAGTGATTAACAATATTGCTCCTCCTGTTTCTTCGGCTAATTTTGTGGCACGTTGTAATTGCTTCTCGCAATCTTCGATGTCGTTGTGCTTGAACACATAACGCTTACCCATGTGAAGTCGAACTCCATCAAGAATACAGGCATGAGATTCCGCATCATATACGATTACATCGTGACGATCAACTAAACAATCAATCGCTGAAACTACCGCTTGGTATCCAAAGTTCACTAGAATTGAATCTTCTTTTGACACGAAATCCGCTAATTCTCGCTCCAATTGCTCGTGAAAGTCGGAATTCCCACTCATCATTCGGGCGCCCATTGGCATGGCAAATCCATAATTAGCCGCTGCATCCGCATCCGCTTTACGAACTTCTGGATGGTTGGCTAATCCTAAGTAATTATTTAAAGACCAGTTTAGTTTTTCTTTTCCGCGAAAATTCATGTGCGGACCAATGTCGCCTTCCAATTTTGGAAACGTAAAATAACCATGTGATTCTTTCGCGTGCATTCCGATTGGACCACGATTTGCTTGGATTTTTTCAAAAATATCAGCCATATTCTGCTTACTCTATAGTTTATATTCCTACAAAGTTACGCTTAATCAAGGACCAAGGGGGTTTACATCGGCTATTTTTTCAACAACCGTTGTTTAATGATTTAGTAATATATGGCTCTTCGTACCTTGGAAATGTACTTTGCTAAACGGATTACTTGCTTGGTATATCCGAATTCATTATCATACCAGGTATAAAGTACAACGTTCTTCCCGTTTTTAGAAACAATGGTAGCGTTTGAATCATATACCGAACAGCATGTGTTTCCGATAATGTCTGATGATACGAGCTCTGGGTCAAATGAATAATAAATTTGATTGACAAGATCACCGTTTAATGCGGCATCTTTGATGAGCTCATTGATTGCTTCAATGCTGGTTTCATTTTTCAATTCCAAGCTTAAAATTGCCAACGAACCGTTCGGTGTAGGGACACGAACAGCATTCGCCGTTAATTTATCCTGAAGTGAAGGAATTACTTTGGTTACGGCACTTCCTGCGCCAGTAGATGTAATAACCATATTAATTGCAGCAGATCGTCCACGTCGAACTTTCTTATGCATATTATCCAATAAATTCTGATCGTTCGTGTAGGCATGCACCGTTTCGATATGACCTTTTACAATGCCTAACTTGTCTTCAATGACCTTAAGAATCGGACTAATTGCATTGGTAGTACAAGAGGCTGCAGAGTAAATCTTCTCATTTTCTAAGTCCAAGGTTCCTTGGTTTATTCCAAATACGATATTCGGGATTTCTTTTCCGGGTGCAGTAAGCAGTACCCTTGAAACACCTTTTGCCTTTAAATGGCGGGATAAGGTTTCTCTATTGGTGTAAATACCTGTATTGTCGATAACCAATGCATTATGAATTCCGAACGCCGTGTAATCAACATCTTCGGGCGCTGAGGCTTCTATCATTTGAACCACCTGACCATTAATTATAAGGCATTTGCGTTCTAGATCAACATTAACTGTTCCTTTAAAAGCGCCATGTACTGAGTCATTACTAAGTAAGGATGCACGTTTTATAATGTCCTTTTCCGTATTTCCTCTAGTTACAATGGCTCGTAGTCTTAATTGTTGACCTTTTCCTGCCTGACGAATCAATTCACGGGCGGCGAGTCTACCAATTCGACCGAAACCATACAGTACAACATCGCGTGGCTCAAAACTCGGAGCGCTTGTTTGATTGAATCCACCCAGTTTTTTTTGAAGAAACTCAAGTTTCGATATTCCATTTCCTTCGGTTGACCACTCGTTGGCAAGTTTACCAATGTCTAATTTGGAAGGAGCCAAGTTCATTGAAGCAATGATCTCAGCCATTTCTGCCGTTGTAAATACGTCAATGGGTTTGTTTACAACCTTTCCGGCATATTCATGCAGGTTAAGGATTTCAGAAATAGTTACATCGAGCAGGTGGTGACGAAAAAGTACTAATTCTATACCTTGGTCGTATAATAATTCGCCCACCTTTCCTTGCAGTTTTACAGCTGCGCGTTCCTGTTCAATGTGATTTTTGAGCTCTTGCTCATATCCAAGTGA
>JAIXRD010000278.1 GCA_027485365.1 Cryomorphaceae bacterium
CAACGCCAGCCAAAGAAGTAAAACCTGCGGTAACCCCTGCGCCAGCGCCAAACAATACCCCAACGCCAGCAAAGGAGACCAAACCCGTTGAAGGGGGAGGTACTGAAAAATTACCTGTTCAAAACAAACCCGCAAAAGGAGGAGGAAAATAAGCGCTCTTTTTATTAGAAAGGGTTTTTAATAGTGCGCAGTATTTTGTAAATTCGCACCTTAAAATTTATTTAAATGGCTATTATTACAAAGTTAAGAGATAAGTATTCTTGGTTATTGATCACCATCGTTGGATTAGCATTAATAATTTTCATTCTTCAATCTTTATTTGATTTCATGAATTCAGGCCGTGGTGCTGAAGGCGATTATGGTATCGGATTAGTTGATGGAGAAAAAGTAAACATTGACATTTATAACAAACTAAGCGAGCGGGTTCAATCTCAAGATCGGGCTCAAAAGCAACAAGAACAGAAAGAATTTACCGACGAAGACATGGAGGCAGCAAATGATAAAGCCTTCAATTTCATGGTAGATTCAACCTTAACTAAAGTAGAATACGATGCCTTAGGAATCGATGTTAGTGAGCGTGAATTTAATGCGTACTTGATGGCAACGGACGGATTTGGGGTGCTTCAAGACTTAAACCAATTCTTCGTTGATAAAGCTACAGGTGCAATCTCCGAGCAATCCATGAAAACAGGTCGCGTTGAATTACAAAAAACCTTGACCAAATTAAAAACGGCTAAAAAACCAGAAGAAAAGGCACAGTGGGAAGGGACGAAAAAGTACTTCATGGATCGTAGAAAAAACGAAAAGTATTTCTCGTTGATTAGCCAAGGGGTATATGTAACGAAAGTAGAGGCTCGAGAAGAATATTTAGCCAAAAAAGAAACTAAATCCATTTCATTTGTTGCACGTCGTTATTCAGAAATCAATGACGCTGAAATCAAAATAAGTGACTCCGAACTAGAGGCTTACTACGAGGAGCACAAAGGCGAGAAAAAATATTGGAATCGCTCAAACAATAGAGAAGTTCGTGTTTTTGACGTATCTATCAAACCGTCTAAAGCAGATACGCTTGCGTTCAATAAAACCATCGCAAAACTTCGAATGGATTTCATGACCTCGAAAAATGATTCGGTGTTGGTTATGAACGAAAGTGAAATGCGTGCCTATCTTCCAGGGGCAAGAGGAATTGCTGTTCCGGAAGGGCATCCAAAAGCAAATCAATACATGACCTACCCAATGGATTATGATACGATCATTAAACTTACACCTATTGGTCAATTGGTTGGTCCATACCGCGTTGGTGAAAGCTTCCATTTATCAAAATTAATGGGATATTCGCCAGCGAAAATTAAAGCACGTCACATTCTTATTTCTACTAATGGGTCGAAAGATGCCAAAGTAATCGCAAAGAAGAAACAAACAGCCGATAGTATTCTCAAGGTAATTAACAAATTGAACTTTGCTGAATTGGTACAAAAGCATAGTGAAGATCCAGGGTCCAAAGAAAAAGGTGGCGAGTATGCTGACTTTTTAGAAGGCGATATGGTTAAAGAATTTGGATCTTATTGTGCAAATGCTCCGATTGGTAAAATAGGGGTAGTAAAAACTGATTTTGGATTCCATATCATTGAAGTATTGGAACGAGACACTAAGAAATTCCCTATCTTAACTACTGTAGTTAAATCCTTTAAAGCGTCTGAACTTACCATCGGGAATATGGAAGCCGAAGCCAACCGTCTGTTATATAAATTAGATCAAAAGCTAGCAAACATTGACGATTTATCTAAAAAAATTGCTGCATTTGATACCCTTGCTTCAAAAAACAAATATTTTGTTCGTCCAATCGCATTGGAAGATAACAATCCACGGGTATATGGATTGGTTACAACGAATGCCATGGATAGAATCCTAGAATTAGCATATAATGAAGATGCTGAAGCTGGTGATTTATTAGCCGCACCAATCCGAGATAAAGACAAGTATATTATTGCCATGTTAGGAAATATTCGTGAAAAAGGTGAGCCTACCTTTGCAGATGCAAAAGATCGAATGAAGAAAGAGTTAATCGAGGAAAAGAAGGCAAAACGCCTAATGAATCAAATGGCTAAAACGAAAAACCTAAAAAAAAAAAAAAAAAAAGGAAATACCGTAGTTGAAGAAGCACAAATAACCTTTAGCAATCCTTCGCTTGGAAATACAGGCTATGAACCAGAAATCGTTGGTGCATTGTTCTCTGGATATGTTAAAAACGGTCAAACCACCATTCCTCTAAAAGGTAAGGCTGGGGTTTATGTAGTCAAAGTAAACAGTACAAAGAAAGCACCTGCAAATGCTACATACAAGGAAGAAAAAGACCAATTAACTTCTATGTTGAAAGGAAACATTCAAGGGATGCTCATGGGCGCATTACGCAAATCTGCTGATGTAGTAGATAACCGTAAATTGTTCCCAAGAATTAGATCTTAGTCTCCTAGAAACCCTACAAACGGAATTACAAAAGGCCCTATATTAGGGTCTTTTTTGTAATAGTCTGTTGAAAGAATTTGCGCGCCAATTTCTAGCGATTTTTTTAGGCGTGAATAATCATTCGCTCTCGCTTCAATAGTCCCTGCATCCGTTCGAGTCCTGATCATATGAGTCGTTCGCATTTGTTTGGTAAGCTCCTCCCATTGGAACGGGTCATCGTATAAAAGGAATATACAATCAGGATTTTCCGGATTCCCATACACAAAGGCACCCGCGTTGGAAGGATAATGCTGTACACCGCTACCCTGTATTATCACAAAAATTCTCCCTCTGACAGCGCCCACCGTTGGCCATCCCTGGTGTTTGATACGAGATTGAAGCGTTTTTTCATTCGCTCTAAACTCCGTTGTGGTGTATAGGGTGCTTAACTTTTCATTCAATAAACTATCCATCTGCATAAGCGATATTCGATCAAATGGAATGGCCTTTTTATAGCCAAAAAGCCTTAAGATCCCCGCTTCATCACCTAGCGCACTTCCTTTCAATTCAATATTTATAAAAATCGGAGCGTGCGTAGGATTTGACAAACTCCATGTATTCAATTCTTCTAAGGCGTCAGCTAAGGTTAGATAATTTGTTTGGTAATCAATGTCTGGTATATGGATTATTTTGAACCCAGGTTCTTTAAGTTTCCTATACTTTTCTTCCCTGATGCGTTGTTTTGGAATGAATAAATTTAGTCGGTGTTTAAAATATCTTCCTCCTTTCGGGTCATTGTATACATCAAGTTCAAGGCCCCGAATGTGATAAGTAGAAAGCTGCTCCGAAATTGGAACATGGGAATAGGATAATTGAAAGGGTTGGTTTTCTTCTCCGAGTGCAGATTTGAATCGATTGATAAACTTCATCGTCCGAACTGTAGGCTGTATTTTATAACTGTTGTGCGAGGCCAGTACCCGAATTTCATTCATCGGAATCGAATCAGGGAACTCTTGTGCTATTCCCGCAGAAAAGACAAATAAGCCTAATAATTTGATGGACTTAAAAAAACAAGCGTCCATTGATCCATTCACCATCAAGTAGGGCTTTATTTTTTTCATAAAATGCGATGGCTGGTGTATTCCACTCCAATACTTGCCAATCCATACGCCGAACCCCTTCACGTTTCGCAATGTCAACTACGGTACTAAATAAGGCCTGACCTATGCCGTGTTTTCGATGGGATTCCTTCACGTAGATATCCTCAAGATATAAGGTTCGACCTTTCCACGTGGAATAACCAAAAAAATACAGGGCAAAGCCTACAACTTCACCTTCTAATTCTGAAACTTCAGCAAAACAGCGCTTATGGACAAATAAATCCGCCTCTAACGAGCTAACGGTATTGATTACGGCATCCGGTTCGCGTTCATATACCGCCAATTCAACTATTAAACCGTGAATGGCAGGGACATCCGATAAAACAGCTGGACGAATTATCATTACTGAACGCCTGCAAGGTTAAACCTTAGTTTGATACCTGTACTCATGTTACCGGTAGGATAGCTCGTAGCTACTTTTGGCGTATTTAAATTTTGATCATAATAATAAGAAACCGTTAGGTTCTGCGATAAATTATAATCAATATTCAATTTCAAGGAAATTACGGTTTGTCCAGCCGTTCCTTGATTGGTATTTTCAACGACTTTCCGAATTAAGGTGGAATTATCACGGAATGAGAAATTCAGTCCCGCATTTAAATCATTGGCAGGGATGCGCTCCATCAATTTAACTTTTGCAATTTTCGTTTGCATACCTATCACAATCTCGTCTGATTTCACCTCAGTTACTTGGTTATTATTAAGAGACAAGGTCGCTAAGCGATCTTTCTTGTATTCAAATTTCGTGGTTAAGGATTGTCCGAAAATCGTCCAGGTAGCATCAAGACCAATTAACGGCGAGAACTGCTCACTTACAGTAATGTTCTGCACCTGCAAGCTTGAAATAAAGTTATTATTTAAATCCAAGGCAGTGGGGTTTCCATTGGCATCCGTGGTGGCACCCATGTTAGACTGCATACCGTTCACGGAAACGGTGGAGTTGTATGCGTGACGAATCACAAATGATTTCACATACTTCTTCATAAATTCAAACTTGGACAAGCCATTGTACGTTAAACTCCAATTTGGAAGTGGCATATTACGCACCGGGTTAATGTTCTTATCGTTTACCTCCTTATTGCCATAGGCCGTTAGGAATGCACCAATTACCACTTCTTGTTGGTTCCCTGAGTATCCGTCAAAATAACCTGAAGGCAATAAGGAAGAATTCGGATTGTCCGCGCCAATCAATTGAGAAACCGTTTGACGATTCGCTAATAACTGATTAAATACTTCCGAAGACCGGTCCTTGTTGTCTCGAACGAAGGCTGTACCCCATGTGATCGTTGAATACGTCAAGGTAGCTGATTGGAACCTACTTTGTCCTTCGAATTGCTGATTAGTTTCATTCCACCTAAAGAACTCACCACTGTTTAATCCATAATTTCGATTCAATTTCATTTCAATGCTTAGGTCTTTAACAGGCTCAAGCGTTGCACGTAAATTCAATTTAGTGGAATGTGTTGTTGCAAATTGTTTGTTTAGGTTTTCATTTTGGACTAACCACCCATTATTTGCAGAAAGTTCAGCAATATTATATCCATTTTCACGGCCCCAAATGTCATAGCTTTGTTTACCGAAGGCAAAAGAGCTCATTCCGAGGTTATTGCTGTTCATTCCAAGAATTCTTGATTCTTGATTTGACCCCGGCAACATGGTTCCATCATCGATGGTATAGGTACCAGAAACGTTGCGAACCGTCATTAATAAGCGTGCCGCAAAACCTACTGCAGGATTAACCTTCTTCTTAGCATTCGCTTCTTTCTTTTTCTTACGCTCATACTTTCTGAGCACCTTATCCCATTTTCTTCGTTCCTTCTTGGTCATTTCCTCCACCGGTTTTGGCGGTTTAGGAGCCTGTTCTTCAACCTTCTTGTTTCCTTGATTATTGTTTTGTCCTTGGTTGTTCTTTGCATTTAATGCCCCTCGGTTATTTCTCCCATCAGAAAGAACGCGTTTAAACAGTGGGATTTTATTATAAAGCGTTACAAAATTCGCTTGCGACGTTAAATTAACACTGCGATTGTTTTGTATAATGTTACCAAAATTCGTTTGAGCAAGTGGTGCACGTTGCCAATTATAACTTCCATTATATTTGGCATTTAGGGTTAACCAGTCGGTTAAAGGAAACTTATCTAAGGGGAAGGTATAACTCAAGTTATAGTTGTGACCGTATTCCATTGTTTGACCAAAGGTGGACAATTGTGAACGGATTGAATCCTTGAATTCTTGATAAGCCAATGGGTCATTTTTACGATCCACACGACTGTTCCCTTCAGCAAACATGGCTTTATTAGTTGCTGTAAAAGAGGCCTTGAGATTCTTCGTTAGGTCATACCCAATGTTGTAATTTCTGTTCCAATCAAATTTCTTTAAGAATACAGGATTAAATTGATAGTTTGGAACCAAGTTGTTTCGAACCTGGCGTTCATTATACATCCGTAATACATCATTGGTAAAGGTGATGTTCTTAGGCATGAGGTAGAAATTCATGTCTCTAACCAATGCAAGCCACTTAGATTTCTGAACGGGTTTCCATTTTTTAAAGGGCTCAATGGCTTTACCCGCAAAGGTGTAATTGTAATTTAATGCCCCTGTATAGTTTTTAGTACGGTCATAGTTCGTATTGAAATCACGTTTCAAATTCTCTGCATAGGCATAATTAGCAGACCAATTGGAAATGCGCCAAAATGCCGGTTTTGCTCCTGCTTTCGCTTCTTTGCGAACGTTTGTAAAGTTGAATGATTTACGCTCATTGAAGTCCTGACCTAATTTTGCCCGCTCCTTGCGCGTAGCTAAATCATAATCCGCTAATTTAATGTCTGGATTGAATGGATCGTATTCAGGATTAATAACATTTAAAGAGTATCCATAGAAGAAAGGCAAGGAAACTTTGGCTTGTTTACCGAAGAATTGCCCGAGTTGAACGGTAGAATTCATATCAACCCCAACCTTTTGATTACGTTGACGATCTTGCACGCGACTTTCAACAGACCCCCAGTTTATCCCAGAATAATTACCGGAAGCAGAAATTGTTGCGAAGTCGGCTAATTGCAACTGAGCTTGACCTACTGCAGCTCCTCCACCTTCACTCACGAAGTCAGTTAAACGCAATTCATTCACCCATACATTGACACATTCAGCTTGTCCGTCATCGGGCCAATTATTACTTGGATCAGATTGAAGGGGGTTTCTAACCCCAATCATGATGGTTTTAATTGCTTGTAAATTTGGGGAACCCTTCACTTTGATTCTTCGATCGGAATTCGCTGGATCGTCTTTAGCATATTCAAACATGGTCGATACCCCTGTTACCCCGTCATCTACTTTTTGATTTCGTTCCTTTTTTAAGTTTAGTAAATCATCAAATACGATTTCAATGTTGTTTTCTTCAGGCCAAATGTCTTCTGGGGTTGTGGCGCCCCACTGAGTTTTATAGAGCGGAAGTTCATATTCGTAATAGTTATCTACGAAATCAGTTCCTAAACGAACGAACAAGGTAACTTCTTTATCGTTAAATGGAATCAATGGATTAACTTCTTCCGCATGAGCAAACAACTTCAATTTTTTGTAGGTACGCACATCGAAAACTACATTTTTGTAGGCTGCTCTGGCATCTCCATCTTGTAAATTACACATATCAAGCACCAAGGACTGCTCATTCATCTGACGCTGATACGTTTGTGAAGGATCAATTTCTCGAACGATACCCGGCGGAACTTCATATTTAATTGGAGTTCGCTGGTCGTTTTCTTCAACATTAAGAGCCGAAATATTAAATGTGGTGAGGTTGGGATCGGGTTGAACACTAATTCCAGGTTGAGTTAAATCGAGTAAATAAGGACGCCATTCACCGCGCATGAACTCCATTTTCGCGAAGCGTATCTGTGTTTGCTCGTCGAAGTTTTTCATGAACAAGCGCATAAACCGAATCGATCTAAAATCTTGAATACCATTCACCTTTTTCTCATAAGAAACCAATGGAATTCTTACTTGGTACCACTTTTCAGTCTTATTCCCATTTTGATACAACTGAACATTGGTAATAAAGTTCTTTCCAACTACCATGTCATTTGGTCTCAAACTCATTTTGTATTGGAAATATGCTTCAGATTCCGAAAGGTTGTTGTCTTGATTGATGTCCTCCAAATCCGGCATGTTGGTTGCTTGGGTAGGATACCCCGCAGCATTGGCTGTATCTGACATATTGGTTGTAGGTGCATTCCCCTCCATGCCATTATATTTCTTGTATCGCTCGAGAATATTTAATTGTGCGTTGTCAAAGTTGTCATCTAGGTAATAATTATAATCATCATTAGATGGATCTTGAATCATTTTTGCTTTAGCGGCAGGAGATATTGTCGTGTTGTTTTGAACCCAATTCACATAATTCGCATAGGCCGACTGCTCTGAGGCACTATTCCATCCATCTAACCCAATGTCTTGATTTAATCGAGCCGCAGGATCCGTATCGAATGCATTTACAATTACCTGTTCATTCGAAACACGAGCCCATAAGGTAGTGTCAACATTATCTGTAATGCTCGGACCAAACGGTGGAATTCCATTTTCATATTCCTTGCGTGAATCCGGCAATACATCTTCAGAAATGTTACCCAAATTAAAATACAAATCTCCACCATTCATAGACGAAGTTGGGTCTTGATTTTCCGCATCGTCATTAAATGGATCTAACATCCAAAATTGAATGAATTGCACATTGGCTACCTCAAAATCATTCGTTGAAAGGGCTCTCATAATACCACCCCAACGATTTTCTGGATTCGTGAACTGACCAACACTATCTACAGTAGCGGTTGTATCATAATTATACATTCCCCGTTCCTTTGGGTAATAGCATACATCAAATACGGTAATATTCGGAATCGATCCATATTGAAGCTGTTGGTTCGGGAAGATATCCGTAAAATTCACCAAGCGCATGCGGCTATCCGCCAACATGGTTGCATCTTGTTTAATATGATTTGGTGTGAGGTTATTGCTTTGATAAAAAAGCGGGTCAATGGTATACCAAGACATCTTTGCCCGCTTGAACCCTGCAGATAGATTCTGAGAAGTAGCTTCAGGAAATAAATCAGGTTGCCCTTGAGGAATGGAAGCTAAGCGCCATGCAGAAGCTGATTTTAAATCAATCGTACTCTGGCTGGCTTCGAAATCATCTACATAGGAAGTTCCAGCTTTGTTAATCACCTTTGGTTGCCCTGGAATCAAATATGCCGCTTCACCATTAATTGAGAACGTGGACATTTGATTCGTTGAAATCACTGGAAGTAAGTCTACGAGTCTCGTAAGGAAGGGCACATCTGTTCGAATACTGAAATCGATTCCAATGACATTATTTTTGAACGGTTCACTTCCAAAGTCTACTTTTTGTGTAACAGGACGTTCCGTCATTCGAACCCATGTAGCACCGAACTTCATTTTATCACTCAGGCGGTATTGATAATGACCACCCATGAGAGAACGAGCTTGGAATCCAAATACTGAGTTACTTTCTATGGAAATTTTAATTGGTGTATTTGACTCAAGAATTCCGGTATTCAAGATTTTAACTCTCCCTAAATTATAATCCACGGTATAATCAGTGCCTTCGGTAAGTTTTATGCCACCTGCTGTCACGGTAACTGCTCCTTGCGGTACATTGAGCGCATTCAGTGGAATATCTGAACTTACTGAAGATTGGTATTCTCCTTTGAATAGAAACCTGTTTTTACTTGGAATTTGTTGCGCTGCTGTTTTGGTTGAATCGTATAATTCGTAGAATGCAATGTTATTGATCGTAGTTTGAGGAACACCTACGGATTGCAACTTTTTCGCTAGGGTTTTACCAAAAGGTTCTACCGTTGAGAAAAAGATCCGCCCATTCTTGCGGTTAATCGTCCCCCCATTTTCAATTTTAGGACCCGTTACTGTAAAAGGTACGTAGTCAAACACCCCATCAGAAAACGGTTGATTGTTCTGATTCAAGCGGTCCATTTCTAACAAGGTAACTAATTGTTTATCGTCTAACCCGGCCATAGGAAAAACAGGTAGCGGAACGCTTGTAGATGGATTGTTATAATATACATCAACCTTAAATCCTTGTTGATCTACTTGATAAGCACCAATGGAATACACGTTTTTCATCATTAAGTCCCAAATCTTATTCTGAGGACTCGTAATGGTTGGCTTTAATAATTTTAGAATCAGGGCTTCTTGACCGCTTGCACCATCCGTTGATAATTCACCCACCTGATAGGTTTGTCCGCGGTAGGTATACTCATACGCAACGGCAAGTACCTCATCATTATTGAGCGGATTGTTTAATGAAACGTACCCAAGTAAGGCGTTATAACTAAATTCTTGATCGGATAACTTACGTGCGTTCTCTACCTTTTCGTAATCCTTTGCTTGTTGGAAAGGACCGGGAGCTGTAACTTGATTGTTTAATGCAGGTACAGCGGTGGAAAAATTTCGAATGAGGGGTTGGTTTGCTGCCCACTGATATAAACTATTCGCATCATTGGCGGGTTCAACACCTGTACCGAAGCCACCCGGATTCCCCTGACAGTTTGTTGATTTTCCTTCACCTAAATCAGAAAAGGCGATGATATTTCTTGTGTTTTCGGTAATGTTAGAGCGATTCGTAACCCAAACTTCTATCCGAGTAATGTATCGAGTTGCATTCACATTTGGCAAAGTAGCCATAGCGGAATCATAATCGTCGTGATAAAACAAATTCAAAAAGTAGTGACGATTTGCTTCGTAATTATCCGCCGTTAACTCAAACTTTTGAACTTGAGATTTTCCGGTAATATTAATTTCTTGTCGTTTACCTTTCGATTGAGCAACGATAAGATCAAACGTTGATCGTCCAAATTTAAGTTGCGTTTTTGCACCAAACAGCGTTTGAGATCCTTGAATTAAGGACGTAGGCAAATCTAAATTCACCATTCCTAGCGCAACCTTTTGAATGATTTGATCCTCGTCGCCAGTGTGTTCTAGTTTAGAGATGTTTTCAAAGTCAAATGCCGCTTGAGTATTATATTTTGCACCAATTTTGAGTCTAGTACCAATCTGACCCACAATATCCATGTTAATGTTCTGTTGGAAATCAAAGCGTGTAATTCTTCGTTGACGCATTGGCAGAATTGGATTGTCATATCTCGAATGATTTACACCAAGTTGCACTT
Source organism: Cryomorphaceae bacterium (assembly GCA_027485365.1). GTDB lineage: Bacteria > Bacteroidota > Bacteroidia > Flavobacteriales_D > Crocinitomicaceae > UBA952. The sequence continues at coordinate 10,799 of JAIXRD010000278.1, forward strand.
CAACATTACCTTGCGGACGAATCACAATTTCACCGGAACCAAAGATGCTTTCAAAAACTTTACTTCCAATTTTGATTGGTAATTCAAACGATCTTCCAACAACAGACTCTTCTTCGATTTGCTGCTCCCAGTTCTGTCCTTCAAACTGTTTATTTTTATAATTCAGATAATCTTCCAAGGACATGGATGTTGGGTTCCGGAACAGAAGTCCATCACCAACAGTTTGCTTAAACACGTAATGACCAGTTTCTGGGTCATATTCAATGGTTTGTTGCATGTTGGTGGGATCGCCTAAATCAAACGATTGTTGATTGTTGTTATACGTGTTGAACGATGGGTTAATAGGAAAAGGAAGTACGGGACCTTGGGCGTATGATGCAAATGGAAAAAGGGCTAAAAGTAAGCCCAATACCCAACCGCTAGAAATAATATTTCTCTTACACCAATTCACTATAATACTTTCAGGGCCTCCTTTATTAATGATTCAACCGGTTCATTACCGGTATCCACGCGCTCTATTGCTTTTTCAGCAGCTTTTTTATCAAAGCCCAAAGAAACCAGGGCCGTTAACGCATCAAATCGATTTGTATTGTTTGCGCTGAAAATATTTTGTGCTTGTTCCGACAATTTAACAACTTTCCCTTTTAAATCGATGATTACACGTTGGGCTGTTTTAGCGCCAATTCCTTTGATTTTTTGAATCGTTACAACGTCCTCTGTTTGAATCGCTTTAGCAATATCCTCGGGAACCATCGAGGATAGCATGATCATCGCCGTATTTGGACCAATTCCTGAGACACTAATTAGGTGATTAAACATTTCGCGCTCTTCTTTAGCATGAAAGCCATAAAGCAAATGAGCATCCTCACGCACGATAAGTTTTGTATACACTTTAACTTGTTCTGAATCGCCTAACGCCGAAAAACAATTCAAGGAAATTTTGACCTCATACCCAACTCCAGCACAATCAATGATTAATTCTGTAGGGTGTTTTTCAACGAGTCGTCCTTGAAGTTGTGCTATCATCGCTTATTTATTTTGAGCATCAATTACGGCAACTTTTACCATATTTATTATTTCTCTTACAGAGGCCCCCAACTGAAGTACATGAATCGATTTTCTCATTCCAATGAGGATTGGTCCAATCGCATCACTGTCCGTCATTTGTTGCAGTAATTTGTATGAGATATTTCGTGCGGACAAATTTGGGAAAATCAAG